>JAEUJK010000813.1 GCA_016794735.1 Gemmatimonadota bacterium
GTCGAGTTGCCGCCGGCGAAGGCGCGGCTGACGCGTGGCGGCGGGCGATGCCCTACACATGGCGTGCTGCTCACGTTCGACCCGGCGAAGCCCCGGCGGCACGAGTGCCCGGTGTGCCACGTCGTGTTCACCGGCGAGGACCACTACCGGTGGTGGATCATGAACCGGCAGCTCTGGTTGGCGGAGCGTGCAGTGCACGGTGCCACGCTGGCCGTGCTCACCGGCGACCCGTCCGCGGGCGAGGTCGCGACTCGCATCCTCTCGGCGTGTGCGGCGCAATACCTCGCGTATCCCAACCAGGACAACGTCCTCGGCCCCACACGCCCGTTCTTCAGCACCTACCTCGAGTCCATCTGGACGCTGCAGCTCGCGGTCGCGCTCGACCTGCTCGAGGGCGCCGCCATGGTCGCCTCGTCCCTGTCGGGTGCCGTGCGGGAGCGCCTGCTGGCCCCGAGTGTTGAGCTGATCGCGAGTTACGACGAGGGATCGTCCAACCGGCAGGTCTGGAACAACGCGGCCATGCTGGCGTGTGGGGTGCTGCTCGACCGCCGAGCGCTGGTGGATCGCGCGGTGGACGGGCGATCGGGGCTCCTCGCGCACCTCGAGGGCGGTCTCCTCGCCGACGGTTCGTGGTACGAAGGCGAGAACTACCACCAGTTCGCGCATCGCGGGTTGTGGTACGGCGTCACGATGCTGGAGCAGCAGGGGCGGCAGCTCCCGCCCGCACTGGTCGCCCGCTTTCACGAGGCCTTTGCGCTGCCGTTCCTCACGGCGCTCCCCGACCTGACCTTCCCGGCGCGCCGCGACTCGCAGTACGGCGTGTCCTTGCGCCAATGGCGGTTCGCGGAATCGTGTGAGCTTGGCCTCGCGCGCACGGATGATCCGCGCCTCGCCACGGCGCTGGCAACCCTCTACGACGGCACCCCGACCGGGACCGATACCGGGCGGGCCTCGTCCACGGCCGAGGCCGAGCGTAACGGCCCCGCGGCGCGCCTGGATCGCTCGTCGTTAGGCTGGAAGTCCCTCCTGTTCGCGCGCGCGGCGCTTCCCGTGGCGGGGGAGGGTGGGGCGCACACGGTGCACCTCGAACACCAGGGGTTCGCCGTGTTCAGGCGCGACCACGGTCGCACCTATGTCGCGCTCGATTATGGCCACCCGGGGGGCGGCCACGGTCATCCCGATCGCCTCAACCTGTGGCTGGTCGTCGGGGGCTCCCGATTCCTCGAGGATCCGGGGACGGGTTCGTACACGGATCCGAGCCTCGCCTGGTATCGCTCGACCTGGGCGCACAATGCGCCACTCGTGGATGGCCGTTCGCAGCCGTATGGCGGCGGTGCGCTGCGCGGCTGGCGGGAGGCGGATGGCATTGGTTGGGTCGAGGCCACCTTCGAGTTGGTCCCGGGGCGCGCGCACGTGACACGGCGGCTCCTCGTCCTCGACGATTGCGTGATCGATGACCTGTCGTGCGAAAGTGCCGACGAGATCGAGCTCACGCTGCCGTGGCAGGTGGGCTGGACCCTGGAACCCGGTGACGCCGCCCCGTTGGCACGCGCGGCCCCCGCGCCGTTCGACCCATCGGTGCCGCTCGTCGACGTCGAGCATCGGTCGATCACGCAGCCCGTGGGTTTTCGCGCAACGATCGGCGGTGACACCGTGGCCGGCTTCACCTGCGGCGACGCGCCGTTTGTCTGGCGTCGGGTCCGCGCCCCCGGTCCGCCGGGCCAGGGCGCGCGCGAGATTGTGGTGTGGCAGGCGCGCGGTCGTCGGCATCGGTGGCGCACGGTGTTGAGCTGGGCGCGCGTGCCGCGGGTGGCCTTCACCAGCGACGCCATCGAGGTCGAGACGCGCGCAGGGCGCATCGTCGTGGAGGAACGGGACCATGGTTGCGCCGTGGTGACGGCCGACGGGCGCGAACATGTGTTGCGTCGCGCCCCGGTCACTGCGTTCCCCGACGATGCGGCACCGGAGCCGGGAACGAACCCCGCGTTTGTGCTCGCGGCGGGGCGACCGTTCACGCTCGAACTCGGGGCACGCCACTACCGACGGTCGGAGCAGCCCTGGGCGCGCGCGGGTGCCCCCGAGGCGTCGTTGCGTGTGGCTGCGGCGGCGGCGTTCGTCGACATCGAGATCGCCGTGCGCAAGTCCGACCCGTGTTTTGCGCCACCACGCGACGCCAACCCCCTCGACAACGAGGACCCGGACATCAACTCGGATGGCGTGCAGTTGTACCTCGAGGTCCCCGGCGCCAACGCGACCGGCTCGTGGATCCTCGTGCCGGAGGCCGAGCCCGCGGTGCGCATCACCCCGCGCGAGATGCGCGGCGCCGTGCCACCCCTCGCCGCGACCTGGCGCCTAACGCCCGACGGCTACCAGGTGCGGTGTCGCTTTCCGCGTGGGGCCCAGGGGGTCGGCCTCGATCGCCACTTCAGGTTGAACGTGGTGATCAACGAGATTTCCCGGCAGCGGGAGCGGCGACGGGGACAACTCGTGGCCACCGGGGCGGACGGGGAGTGGGTGTACCTGCGCGGGGATCGCGAAGACCCTCGCCGCATGCTGTCCTTCGAGATCCGAGATGAGTGAGTCGATCCTGCACCGCGTGCGCGTGGTGCTGTACGAACCGCAGAACCCGGTCAACATCGCCGCCACCGTGCGGGCGATGAAGAACTTCGGCGTCCGTGACCTGGTGATGATCCGCCCGACCCCGTGGAACGCCTATCGCATCGAGGGCATCGCGCACGACACCCTCGACATCATCGAGCGCATCCAGGAGGTCGACACACTGGACGCCGCACTCGGCGACGCCGTCTTCGTGGCGGCGTTCACGGCGCGCCGCCGCCGCGTGCGCTGGGAGCAACACACCCCACGCAGCCTGGCCGAGCCGCTGCTGGCCCGGGCGGTCGATGGACCGGTCGCCCTCATGTTCGGGCGCGAGGATGATGGATTGCCCAACGAGGCACTGGATCGCGCGCACGCCTCGGTCACCATCCCGACGACCGAACACGCCAGCCTGAACCTCGCGCAAGCGGTGGTCGTGACACTGTACGAACTCCACCTCGCGGCGGGGGACGCGACGCGCGATCGTGCGCCGGCACGCAAGGCGGCCCCGCCCGCGTCGGCCGACCAGATGGAGCGGCTCTTCAAGGACCAGGAGCGGGCCCTCGAGTCCGTGGAATTCTTCAAGACGCGTTTTCGCACGCACATCATGCGGAGTGCGCGTTCGCTGGGATACCGGATGGACCCCGACGCCCGCGAGATCATGATGGCGCGCGCGATGTGGATCGAGGTGGTGCGCGCCATGAATCGGTATCGCGGGATGGCCGGGCTCCCCCCGGTCACGTTCGATGAGGCAGAGGCCGCGCGGGTACAGGCG
Source organism: Gemmatimonadota bacterium (assembly GCA_016794735.1). Classification (GTDB taxonomy): domain Bacteria; phylum Gemmatimonadota; class Gemmatimonadetes; order Gemmatimonadales; family Gemmatimonadaceae; genus RBC101. Next base: position 3,371 of record JAEUJK010000813.1, read on the forward strand.
GAGGCCGACGCCGCGCAGTAACGTTCCCCCTCTCACCGCTCACCAGGCTCCGGCCGTCGCATGGCATTCAACCTGTTTGGCAAGCGCAAGGAAGCAGCCCCACCACCGCCAGTGCCTGACGAGTCCGAGGTGGAGGACGATGAGGTCGCCGAGGTCCTTCCGGAGGACGACGGCGGTGCCGAAGTGCTCGATGCGGAATGGCGCGATCGCGCGCTGGCTGTGCTCCCAGGGGGCACGTCGACCGGGAGCAAGCAGCCCGCCGCCCTGTACGGACCGTCCGGCGTTGGCCCGTCCCACTATGTGCGCGCCAGCGGCTGTCACCTCGTCACGGCGGGTGACCAGACGCTGATCGACTGCACGATGGCGTTAGGCTCGGTGGCCATCGGGTATGGCGACGAGGCGGTCACGCGCGCGGTCATCGCCGCGCTCGCCGCGGGCCAGGTGGCCGGGCTCGCCCATGTCACCGAGGTCGAGGTGGCGGAGCGGCTGTGTGCGGTGATTCCCTGCGCGGAACAGGTGCGCTTCCTCAAGACGGGAGGCGAGGCCATGTCGGCCGCCATCCGGCTGGCGCGCGTGTCCACGGGGCGCGATCGCATCGTGGCCTGCGGCTACTTCGGGTGGCAGGACTGGTCGAGCGAGGGAGCAGGCGTTCCTGCTGCCGTTTCGCGGCTGGTGACGCGGGTGCCGTTCAACGACATCGCGGCGCTGGAAGCGGCGGTGTCGGCCGCGGGGCGTGAGCTGGCGGCGGTGGTGATCGAGCCGGTGATCGAGCGGTATCCCGATCATGCCTGGCTGGAGCGCGCGCGCGCGTTGTGCGACGCCGCCGGCGCGGTGCTCGTGTTCGACGAGATGAAGACCGGGTTTCGCGTGGCGTTAGGCGGGTACCAGTCCGTGGCCGGGGTGACGCCGGACCTCGCCGTGTTCGGCAAGGCGATGGCGAACGGCTTCCCCGTGGCGGCGGTCGTGGGTCGCTCCGCCGTGATGGAGGCCGCGGGGCGCACCTGGATCACCTCGACCACGGCCGGGGAGACCGGGGCACTCGCGGCCGTCCATGCGGTCCTCGATCGCTACCAGTCGGAAGACGATGGCGACCCGTGTGAGGTGCTGGCGCGCGTTGGGGGTCGCATCCGCGAGTCCGTGGCCGCCGCGATCACGGCCTCGGGTGTCGAAGGCGTCGAGGTGCTCGGTCCGGACCCGATGTGGTTCCTGCGTTTCGAGGATCCGCACGTGGAAACCCGGTTCCTGCAGCGTGCCGCGCATCACGGGGTGTTGTTCAAGCGTGGCGCGTACAACTACGCGGCGCTGGCCCACGACGACGAGGACCTGCTCCTCGAGATCGAGCGCGTCGCGTCGACCGCCTTCGTTGAGGTCGCGGAGGACACGGCGTGACGACGCCCCTGGGCGGCGCGGGGCCGCTCATCGATGTGCATGCGCACTTCTTCCCGGACGGATCGGGATACCACAATGCGCGGCACCTCAATGCGCGTCGCCTCCAGGCCGGGGACCAGGTCGGCATCACCTATCACGTGGCGTCGATCCTCGGGAGCTGGGGGGCGTCGTCGCCCACGTATTTCCAGTCGCTCGCCGATACCGCGCCGGCCAACGACGCCATGCTCGCGCTGCAGGCGTCGGATCCACGCATCAAGGCGTACGTCGCGGTGAATCCCAACGACGGCGCGGCGGCGGTGGCTGAGGTCGAGCGATGCGCCGCGCGCGGGGCGATCGGGCTCAAGCTCGCGGCCGCCCGCCGCTGCGACGATCCCCTCGTGGCGCCGCTCTACGAGTGCGCGGCGCGACACGGCTTTCCGGTCCTCCACCACATCTGGCAGCACCGGCGCCGGCACTGGCCCGGGCAGGACATCTCGGATGGCGCCGACCTCGCGCGTGCCGCCGCGCGTCATCCCGGGGTCTCCTTCATCCTGGCCCACATCGGCGGGGGAGGGGACTACGCCCACACGTTCGCTGCGGTCCGCGACGTGCCTAACGTCTACCTGGACTTGTCCGGCAGCGGCGTCGATCGCGGCATGCTCGACGACGCCCTCGCGGCGGTCGGGCCACGTCGCCTGCTCTGGGGCGCGGACATCACGCTCTGCACCGGGCTCGCCAAGTTGCGGGCACTCGAGGTCATCGGATTGTCGAGCGAGGAGTTCGCCCATGTGCGCTGGCGGAATGCCGCGCGCATCTTCCCGGCCCATGCCTTTCCGTCGCTGACCCCATGATCGACGTCAACACGTTCATCGGTGGGTACCCGTGGCGGCACGTGCCGCACCCGGAGCCCGCGGTGTTGGCCCGCGTCATCGAACGCGAGGGGCTGAGCGGGGCCTGGGTCGGCCACCTGCCGTCCGCCTTCCATCGCGACCCGAGCCACGGCAATACCGAACTCGTCGCCGCGCTTGCCCCGCACGCGAAGCTGCTGAAGGCGGTTCCCACGGTGCGCGCCGATTGGCCGTCGGTCCTCGACGACCTGGACATCGCCGTGCGTGTGGGCGCGCCCGCGGTGCGCATCTATCCACAGCTCCTCGGGCAGGGGCCTGGCGACCCATCGGTGCATCGACTCGCGCACGAAGCCGCGCGCCGTGGCCTCACCGTCATGCTCACGGTGCGCTTCGAGGACCTGCGGCAGCGTCATCCGCTCGACAACGGGCCCGACCTGAGCGCGGCGCATGTCCGGGAGCTGGCGCGCGGCGGAACCGGGTCGACACTCGTCGTGTGTGCGGCGTCGCGTGAGTTCATCGAGGAAGTGCACTGGGGGCTCACCCCCGTCGAGCGGGCCCGGGTGTCGTGGGATATCTCGTGGCTGTGGGGCCCACCGTCCGACGAGTTGTCGCACCTGCTCCGGACCATTGGTGCAGGGCGTTTTCACTTCGGGTCCATGTGGCCACTTCGCCTGGTGCAGGCCCCGCTGGCTTCCCTCGCGTTACGCGAGGCGGATGTCGCCTCGGTCGACCTCGCGGACCCGGTCACTTTGCCTGTTGAGAGCGCCTCATGAGGCGGGACCAGGGAGGCACGCAACTCGTGGCTGCGTCGTCTCTTGCGCGCATTCACAACCCCGGGCATAATTCCCGACGGCAAAATCGCTTGTGAAATTCTTCACAAGCCTTCGTTCACTCGGACTCCCTTTCACCCCCCAGTCCTGATGACGAGCAGGAGCAAGTGGGCGCTGGTGCCGTCGTTCTTCGCCATTGCGATCGCGGCTACCATCCTGTCGGCGTATAGCGGCGCATCGTCGTCGCAGGGGGTGTCCCCCGTGCAGCCGATCAAGTTCCCCCATCCCGTGCACGTGAAGACGCTGGGGATGAACTGCCTCTACTGTCACAACAGCGCGAACAAGTCCACGGATCCCGGATTGCCGGCGGTGGGCACGTGCATGGGCTGCCACACGCTGATCGGCCCCAATCGGCCGGCGGTTGATGGGCAGCCGGCGCGGACGAGCGAAGAGATCAAGAAGCTGCAGACCTTCGCGCCGATCGGTCAGCCGGACAAGTGGAAGGCCATTCCGTGGGTGCGCATCCACAAGTTGCCGGAGTACGTGCGTTTCCCGCACATGCGCCACGTGAACGCGGGGGTCACCTGCCAGAGCTGCCACGGACCGGTGCAGGACATGGCGCAGGTGTCGCAGGCCTCGTCGCTGAACATGGGCTGGTGCCTCACCTGCCACGTGAACGGCTACCAGCTGAGCGAAGGGCTGAAGCCCGCCGGCGATACCGCGGGCGCGGCTGCGGCTGCGGCGGTGGAGCCCAAGAAGGCGCGCTACGACTGCGCGGTCTGCCACTACTGAGTACGGGTCGGGTCGTGCCACGGCGAGTGCTGCGGCGCGTGTCCATGAGCTTCGTGAACCGAGGACGCACTACATGAGCCACACAGCGGAACCGAACGGCGTCAAGCGCCGACAGTTCCTCAAGGTGCTTGGAGCCGCCGGAGCGGCGACCACCGCCGTTGGGTGTACCAACGAGAAGGTGGAGAGCCTGATCCCGTACCTCACGTCACCGGACAACACGGTGCCGGGGGTGTCCACCCTCTACACGACGACCTGCCGCGAATGCGCGACGTCGTGCGGGATCATCGCCGAGGTTCGCGATGGGCGTGCCATCAAGCTGGAGGGCAACGCCGACCATCCGGTGAACCAGGGAGCGCTCTGCGCCAAGGGCCAGTCGGCCCTGCAGGGGCTCTACAACCCGGATCGTTATCGCGGTCCGATGGTTCGCGAAGGCGGCAAGCTCGTGCCCACGACCTGGGACAAGGCCATCGATACCCTCGTGGCCAAGCTCGGTGAGTCGCGCGGCGCGGCGGCCAACGCGCTCTTCGTCACCGGTCCCGACAGCGGGTCGTTTGCCGGTTTCCTCGACGGATGGCTCGGCGCGTACGGCTTCGGTGCGCACACGCAGTACGATCCCTCGGCCGACCTCGCGGTCGAGTCGGCGAATCGTGCGGCGTACGGGGTGTCGATGCCGCGCCTCGACTTCGCGGCGGCCAAGCTGGTGATCTCGATCGGCGCCGACTTCCTCGACGGTTGGGGCGCCAGTGTTCCACAGCAGCTGAGCTTTGCCGACGCCCGCGGGCGTCTCGCCGACGGACCGCGCGTGGTCTACATCGGCGCGCGGCGCTCCCTCACCGGGTTGAACGCGGACACGTGGGTGTCCTGCACGCCGGGCAGCGAGGAAGCGATCGCGAGTGCGCTGCTCACTGCCGTGGGCGGCAGCGGCGGGACGATCGCCGCGGCGGCCCAGGCGAGTGGCGTGACCGAAGCCACGCTGCAGTCGATCGCCGACGAGTTGCGCGGCGCCGCGACGAGCCTGGTGCTCTCCGGGGTCTCGACGCCTAACGCTGGTGCGGTCGCGGCGACCTGCGCGGCGATCAACAAGGCGAAGGGCAGTGTGGGCGTGACGGTCAAGCCCGCCGAGGCGCACAGCGGCTTTGGTGGCGCGGTGGGCGTTGGCGGCATGCAGGAGATCGTCGACCGCGCGAACGCGGGCACGCTCAAGATCGCCTTCTTCCGCGGCGCCAACCCCGCGTACGACACGCCGAAGGCCATGGGCTTCGCGGCGGCGCTCGCGAAGGTGCCGTTCAAGGTCTCCTTCTCGAGTTATCCGGACGAAACCGCTGACCTCTGCGACCTGGTGCTGCCGGATGACCACGCGCTGGAGTCGTGGGGTGATGCCCAGGCGGCGCCCGGGGTGATTGCCCTGCAGCAGCCGGTGATGGAGCGGATTTTCGACACGCGCGCCACGGCCGACGTGCTCATCATGGCCGCGCAGAAGGACGCGGCACTGGCGTCGCGGTTTGCGCAGAAGACATATCGCGACGTGCTCGTGGCGAAGTACGGCAGCGGCGCGCTCACGGCGGCCCTTCCCAAGGGCGTCATCAGCGGCACGATCGCGGCGCGCACCGCAACGACGACCGCGGCGACGGCCGGCGCGATGGGTGGCACGGGGGACTTCTTCCTCGTGACCTATCCGCACGCCACCCTCGGCGTCGGCGAAGGTGCCAACAAGCCGTGGCTGCAGGAACTCCCGGACCCGGTCTCCAAGATCGTCTGGCAGAGCTGGGTGGAAATCCACCCGATGACGGCGTCGCGCCTCGGCATTCATGCCGGCGACCACGTCACCGTGACGACGGCCGCGGGTGCGATCACCGCGCCCGCGTGGCCATACCTCGGCATCCGCCCCGATACGGTCGCGGTGGCGCTCGGCCAGGGTCACACGAAGTACGGCCGGTACGCGGAAGGGATCGGCGTCAACGCGCTCGACGCGTTAGGCGCGACGTGGAACGCCGGCGGCGGCCTGGCCCTCACGCAGGGCAAGGCGACCGTGGCGAAGGCCGCGCAACGCTCCGACCTGGTGACGCTGGAAGGTTCCGCCCGGCAGCATGGACGCGGGATCGCGCAGGCGATCACCGTCGCGGACCTGGTCGCGGGAGTGAAGGAAGAACACCACGCCCTGCCGGGCGACGCGTCGCACGAGTTCCTCCCCGGCCTGCGTTCGCCGGTCGCCAACGACGCGCAGGGTGACCTCGGTGACCCGACGTCGAAGGACAAGGGGATGTACGACCCGAATCACTGGAGCGGGATGGCCAAGCGCCGCTGGGCGATGACCATCGACCTCTCGCGGTGCACCGGGTGTTCCGCCTGCGTGACCGCGTGTTACGCCGAGAACAACATCCCGACGGTCGGCGCGCGCTGGCAGGGCCGCTCGCTCCGTCCGTTCCACACGAGTGATGGCGCTGGCTGGGACACGCGGCCGGGCGCCAACATCCTCAAGGGTCGCGAGATGAGCTGGTTGCGCATCGAGCGGTACTTCGAGGGTGGTGAGGACGGCGCCAGCGACTTCGAGGCGCGCTTCGTCCCGATGATGTGCCAGCACTGCGGCAACGCCCCGTGCGAGCCGGTCTGCCCGGTGTACGCCACCTACCACGCGCCGGACGGCCTCAACGTCCAGGTCTACAACCGCTGCGTGGGCACGCGGTACTGCTCCAACGGCTGCCCGTACAAGGTGCGCTACTTCAACTGGCACGGGTACGGCGAGTCGGCGCGCCGGCAGTATGCCTTCCCCGAGCCGCTGCACCTCCAGCTCAACCCGGACGTCACCGTCCGCGGCAAGGGCGTCATGGAGAAGTGCACGTTCTGCGTGCAGCGCATCCGCGAGGCGGAGAATCGCGCCAAGCTCGAACAGCGCGAACTGCAGCCGGATGAATTCACGACGGCCTGCGCCCAGGCCTGTCCGTCACGGGCAATCGTCTTCGGTGATGCCGCGGACGAGAACTGGTCGGTGGCCAAGATGGTGAACAACGATCGCGGCTATCACGTGTTCAACGAACTGAACACCTTCACGGCGGTGGTCTACTTGAAGAAGGTCAACCACACGGCACCGGGCGCAGCAGCTGCTGCCGCCCCGGCGGCGGCGAATGGAGGTGCGCACTAATGGCCTCCCTTATCGAGCCGATGCGCCCGAACATCGCGTCCGCTGACGTCCAACTTCCGGCAGTCAAGGACTACGAGCAGGTCGATCGCGAGATCGCCGGTACGCTCAAGCCGACGCGCGGCTGGTTCATGGGCCTCGGGGTCGCGATCCTCGCGTTCCTCTGGGGCGCCGGCGTCTGGACCTACCAGATCTACTGGGGCCTGGGCAACGCCGGGTACAACCCGCCGGTCATGTGGGGGGTGTACATCATCACCTTCGTGTTCTGGGTCGGTATCGGGCACGCCGGGACGCTGATCTCCGCCATTCTCTATCTCTTCCGCGCCGGCTTCCGCACCACGATTTACCGGTGCGCCGAGGCCATGACGGTGTTCGCGGTCATGACGGCGGGTCTCTTCCCGATCATCCACATCGGGCGGCCGTGGAAGTTCTTCTGGTTGATCCCGTACCCCAACTGGCGATTGCTCTGGCCGAACTTCAAGAGCCCGCTGGTGTGGGACGTGTTCGCCATCTCGACCTACCTCACGGTCTCCGCCACGTTCCTCTACGTCGGCTTGATCCCGGACATCGCGGTGCTGCGTGACCGCGAGACGAACCCGGTGCGCAAGCGGATCCTGGCGGTGATGTCGCTCGGCTGGCGCAACTCGGAGCCGGAGTGGCGGCACTTCACCCGG
>JAEUJK010000141.1 GCA_016794735.1 Gemmatimonadota bacterium
CGTCGTGTGGTGTGCCGCACGAAGCGGCGCCCGATCCGCCAGAGGATCGCAGCGGCCAGGGCGCCAAGGGCGAGGTGCCACCAACGCGGGTTCACGCGGCCAACATCCCGGTGACCTCCGGCGCCGTCAAGCTCCGGACACGCAAAAGGGCCCGGTCACCCGGGCCCTTCGCGTTCCACCATCGGCGTGTCCTACTCGTCGTCGTTGCCGCCGAACGAGAAAGTGCTGCCCTCGGCGAAGGTCGCCGCGAACACGCTCGGCAACGGCGCGTCCGTGCCCGGCAGCTCGGCCGCCGGCATCTCGGTGCCCTCGATCTCGACGTTGCTGTACCGGAACTGCCCGGTGCCCGCCGGAATGAGGTGACCGATGATGATGTTCTCCTTGAGCCCCATCAAGTCGTCCCGTGCGCCGCGGATCGCCGCGTCGGTGAGGACTCGCGTGGTTTCCTGGAAGGACGCCGCCGAGATGAACGACTGCGTGGTGAGCGACGCCTTCGTGATGCCCAGCAGCAAGGGCTCCGCGGTGGCGGGCTTGGCCTTCTTCTTCTTGGCCTTGTCGTTGACCTCGCGGAATTCCTGCTTGTCGACGTGCTCGCCCTCGAGGTGTTCGGTCTCGCCCGGATCGACGATGCGCACCTTCTGCAGCATCTGCTTGACGATGACGCCGATGTGCTTGTCGTTGATCTTCACGCCCTGCAGGCGGTACACCTCCTGCACTTCGTTGAGCAGGTACTCCTGCACCGCACGCGGTCCCTTGATGCGCAGGATGTCGTGCGGGTTGACCGGACCCTCGGTGAGGCGGTCACCGGCGCGCACGCGGTCACCCTCGTGCACGCGCAAGTGCTTGCCGGCGGGCACCTCGTACAGCTGTGCCTCGGCGGTTTCGTCGACCACCCACTGGCCCCCCTCGACGCGTGCGGCCGTGACGTACACCTCGCGCTTGCCGCGCTTGATGTCGCCGAACTTCACGATGCCGTCGATCTCGGAGATGGTCGCCGGATCCTTCGGCTTGCGCGCCTCGAACAACTCGGCGACGCGCGGCAGGCCGCCCGTGATGTCGCGCGTCTTGTACGCCTCACGCGAGATCTTGGCGATCGTCTCACCGGCGTGGATCTGCTGGCCGTCTTCCGCCAGCAGCACCGCGCCGATCGGCATCACGAAGTCGCGGACCTTCTTCTCCTTCCCGCCCTTCGTCTGCCAGATCTCGATGTGCGGGTGCAGCTTCTTCTCGCGGTCCTCGATGATCACGCGCTGGCGGAGGCCGGTGAGCTCATCGAGCTCCTCGGACACCGAGTCGCCCTCGACGATCTCGACGAAGCGCAGCTCGCCCTCGATGTCGGCGATGATCGGGTTGGTGTACGGGTCCCACGTGAAGATGACCTGGTCCTTCTTCACTTCCTCGCCGTCCTTCACGAAGAGCGTGGCACCCAGCGGCACGGCCAACCGCGCGCCGATGGCGGCGTTGGCGTCCTTCGAGGTGCGGATCATGATCTCGCCCTCGTAGGAGGTGACGATGCGCTGGCCTTCCGGGTTGGTGACCTCGACCAGCCGGTCCCCAAACGAGATCGTGCCGGCCACCTTGGACTTGCGCGCCGTCTGCTCGGCGATACGGGCCGCCGTTCCACCGATGTGGAACGTCCGCAGCGTCAGCTGCGTGCCCGGCTCACCGATGGACTGGGCAGCGATGATCCCCACCGCCTCGCCCAGGTCGACCATGGCCATGGTGGCCAGGTTGCGACCGTAGCACATGCGGCAGAGGCCCCGCTTGGCTTCGCAGGTGAGCACGGTGCGGATGCGCACCGTCTCGATCCCCGACTCCTCGATCACGTGGGCCGTTTCCTCGTCGATCATCTGGCCGGCCTCGACCAGGAGCAGCGGACGGCCCGCCTCGTCACGCGCGTGCGGATCCATCACGTCTTCCGCCGCCACGTTGCCGACGATGCGTTCCGACAGCGCCTCGATGACATCTTCGCCTTCCTTCAGCGCGCCGATGTCGAGCCCGAGGATCGTGCCGCAATCCTCCTCGGCGATCGTGACGTCCTGCGCCACGTCGACGAGACGACGCGTGAGGTACCCGGCGTCCGCCGTCTTGAGCGCGGTGTCCGCCAGTCCCTTTCGCGCACCGTGCGTCGAGATGAAGTACTCGAGCACGGACAACCCTTCACGGAAGTTCGACTTGATCGGGCTTTCGATGATTTCGCCGAT
>JAEUJK010000890.1 GCA_016794735.1 Gemmatimonadota bacterium
CGGGCGGCCACCCGCCCGTCACCGGTCGTCGTGCCGGATGGTGTGCGGGCGGCCGTGGCGAGCGCCGGAAAGACGGCGAGCGCGAGGAACGACACGACGATGGAGATGCCAATGGCCATGCCCATCGTGGCGTCGACACCAAAGTCCAGGTGCAGGCGGGCCGCGGCGGGGAACAACCAGGCGCGAGCGGCGGGGCCCCCCACGCGCAGCACCACGAGGGCCAGCACGATGCCACCGGCGGCCAGCCACCCTCCCTCGGCAGCGACCTGCCAGGCGATGCGTGCGCGACTCGCACCCATCGCGCGGCGTACCGCAAACTCGAGGTCGCGCGAGCGCAGTCGTCCCAGCAGCAGCGTCGCCACGTTGACGAGCGTGATCAACCAGACCAGGAGCGACAGTCCCCACAACAACTCCAGTGCCCCGGCGTACTGCACGCGCAGCGCGCCGAATCCGGAGCGGCCGTCTTCCAGGGTGATGTGCGCGGCGGCGATGGCGGCCTGTGTCTCCGCGCTGGCGTCGGGTCCCTCGAGTTCCATGCGGAAGGCGCGCAGGGTGGCGCTCAGTCGCTCGTCAGGCGCTGCCTCACCGGCGGCCTGCCGGCCGATGGCCTGCACCCACCAGTTCGTGCGCTCGCTGCGGAACGCGGCATTGCGGTGCAGCAAGGCATCGTCTGCGGTGAGGGGGAACCATGCGTCGGGGGCGGCACCCGCCTGGGTGCCCGTGAATCCACGCGCCGCGACGCCAATCACCTGCATGGACGTTCCATTAAAGCGCAGCGTGCGACCGACGATGGTCGAGTCACACCCAAAGGTCGTCTGCCAGAAGGCGTGGCTCAGCACGACGAGGTGGTCCGCGGTTCCCTCGTCCTCGTCGCCGGTGCGGAAGAGGCGTCCCAGCGCTGGCTGTACACCCAGCATCTCGAAGTAGTTGTCGCTCACGAGGCTCCCGCCGCGCGGTGTCAGCGCGACGACACCCCCGTGGTCCAGGCCGAGGTCCCGTAGTGGCGTCACGGCGGCGAGGGCAAGCGCGGGCCGACCCTCCTCACGCAGGCGCTGGATCAGGGGCCACGGCAGGTATGACCCGGCGGCCTCGCCATCCGTGTTCACGATGTGCAAGGCCTCGGGGGCCGGCACCGGGAGTGGGCGCAGGATGGCAGCGTTCACCAACGACGAAATGCCAGTGTTGAACCCGACGCCGATGGCGAGCGACAGCACGGCGATCGCAGCCGTGAGCGGTGTGCGTCGCCACTGCCGCGCCGCAACGCGAGCGTCCTGCACCACGGACTCCAGTCGGCCAAAACGCCACGCGTCACCACCACCCTCCACCCAGCGGATGGTGTTGCCCAGCCGCACGGCAGCCTGGCGACGCGCTTCAGCGGGAGTGAGACCGCGGTTCCGCAGCTCGGCCTCGAGTTGCTCCCGGTGGAAATGCAGCTCGGCCTCGAGATCGGCGCGTTCCGTGTCCCGTGTGCCGAGGCCACGCACCCGGTTGGCGACGGCGCGCACCGCGTCGAAGATCGATGAAGGCCGCATGTCAGGCCTCCGCCATCACGCGACGGACGGCGCCGATGAAACGCTCGAACTCCTCGGACTGCAGGCCGAGGTGACTGCGCCCGGGGCGTGTCAGCGTGTAGTAACGTGCGCGCTGGTTGTTCGGTGTCTTCCGCCACTCGGCGGAGACCAGCCCCTTCACGAGCAGCCGTTGCAGGGCGGGATAGAGGGATCCTTCCTCGATCGCGAGGACCTCTCGCGAGACGCGTCCGAGGTGCTGCGCGATGCCGTAGCCGTGCATCGGACCGTGGGTCAACGTCTGCAGGATCAGCATCTCGAGGGTCCCGCGCAGCAAGTCGCCCCGGGTGTCGCGTTCGGTACCGGCCATATAGTCTCTCTAGGGGATAGGCAGACTATGTGCGTGCCGGATTGCCCCGCAAGGGGGCGGCGCAACGTCGACAGCCGTCGCCGTGACATGGGGGCCGGCTTGGGTGGGCGGTTGCAGTTCCGGGACGGGCGGTGCGCGCGGTAGCTTCTCCCTGTCGCGCGGCATCGAGTTCGCGTGCACCACCTCCAGACCTGACATGATCCGACGAGCACTACTCCTCGCCGCGGTGGCGACCGTGGCGCAGGCACAAGGACCGGCGGCGCCGGCCACCACGCTGCCATTGAAGGCCG
>JAEUJK010000195.1 GCA_016794735.1 Gemmatimonadota bacterium
CAGGCGCGGCAGGTCCACATGGCCGTTCGCGTGCCGGTCGTTGAGGTCCCGCGGCCAAAGCAACGCGTCGGCGTGCAGGTCCACGACCGTCGCCGATGTGTGCAAGGCCGCCGCCTCGGTCGAGACCGGCACTCCCGGTCCCGGGATGACGGTATTCATCCGGCGATCGACGATGGGGGCCACGGCGGTGACGAACACCCCGACCGCAACTCCAACGATGGCAAGCGTGATGACCAGTGGTCGTCGTTTCATCCGCGGGGATGGTGCTGGCGGTGGACCGCGTGGAGGTAGTCCCGATCCAGGTGCGTGTAGATCTGCGTGGTGGAGATGTCGGCATGACCAAGCATCTCCTGCACCGCGCGCAGGTCCGCCCCACCCTCGAGCAGGTGGGTGGCGAACGAGTGTCGCAGGGTGTGCGGCGAGACGTGTTTGGTGATGCCCGCGCGCTTGACCCAGGTGCGCAACACCTGCCACGCGCCCATGCGACTCAGCGGTGTTCCGCGCGCATTGAGGAAGAGCCGCCCCTTCCCGCTGCCGCGGTCGAGGCGCGGCCGCCCCTCACGCAAGTAAATCGACACCGCCGTGATCGCGCCGCGGCCGATCGGCACGAGGCGCTCCTTTCCTCCCTTCCCGAACACCCGCACGACGCCCTCGACGAAGTCCACGTCCTTCACCTCGACGCCAATCCACTCGGAGACGCGGAGGCCGGCGCTGTAGGCCAGCTCGAGCATGGCCCGATCGCGAAAGAAGAACGGGTGCGCCTGGTCTCCCCCGTCGAGCAACTTCTCGACCTCGGTGGCACTCAACACGTCCGGGAGTTCGCGGGTGCGGCGCGGCACCTCGAGTCGGTCGCTGGGATCGGTGCGGATGATCCCCTCGGACAGCAGGAACCGGCACCACGTGCGCACGCCCGCGATGGTCCGCCGGATGGAGGGTGACGACAGCCCGCTGTCCTTGAGGTGCCAGGTGAACTCGCGCAGCAGCGTGTGGTCGACGGCGGAGGGCGTCGCCACGCCGCGTCCCCTGCAGAAGGTCACCAGGCGGGCGACGTCGCGTCCGTACGCCTCGCGGGTACGCGGGGACGCCCCCTCCTCCAGCGAGAGGAAGTCATCGAAGCGCTCGAGCGCGAAGGCCCGGGCCCACTCGTCAGGCAGGGTGTTACGACGCTGGGGCATGGGCGCGGCGACGCCTCCACCAGACGAGGGCTACCACCACCGCGACGGCCACCGCCCCGCCGGCCGACCACGAGCCGAGCCGGCCGATGGCGGCCCGCAGCCCTTCCCAATTGGCACCCGCCCGGAACGCCAGCCAGGTGATCGCGCCGTACCACATGCCGCTGGCCAGGCCCATGGCGCCGAGTACCCCAAACGGTGGAATGCGCAACGCGCCCGCGATCGGCGGGACGACGGCGCGCACGCCCGGGATGAACCGCGTGAAGAAGAAGGCGACGGTCCCATAGCGGCGGTGCCAGTCGAGGACCCGCGCGTCAGCCCCGCCGGTCCGGTCGAGGTGGTACCGCTGCTCGACGCGCGCCGCCCCGAACCGCCTGCCCAGCATGTACATGAACCAGGCGCCGAGCATGTTGCCCCCCCACACGGCGAGGAAGGCGGGCCACGCCGGTTGCTGCGCCCGGGCGGCGAGGAATCCCCCAAAGGCGACCAGGACGTCGGCCGGGATCGGTGGAAAGAGGTTCTCCACCGCCGCCAGCGCGGCCATCAGGGCGAGGAGCGCTCCGGTCGGGAGGGTCGCAAGCCAGGCCAGCGCGGCATCGAGCGATTCCATCTCACGGGATCAGCGTCGCGGTCGCGATACACGCGAGTCCCTCGCCGCGACCGACCCAGCCCATCCCCTCGTTGGTCTTGGCCTTCACGTTCACGTGCCCCGCCGGGATGCCTAACGCGCCGGCGACGCGCGCGGCGATCGCATCGCGGTGCGGCCCGATCTTCGGCGACTCGGCGATCACCGTCACGTCGACATGGTCCACCCGCAGCCGTTGCTCGTGCCGCACGCGGTGCACCGCCTGCTCGAGCATGTCGATGGAGTCGCGCCCCTTGTTGGCCGCGTCGGTATCCGGGAACATCGACCCAATGTCGCCAAGGCACGCCGCACCCAGGATGGCGTCGGTGATGGCATGGCAGATCGCGTCGGCATCGGAATGCCCCACGAGGTGCCGTTCACTCGGGATTTCCACGCCACCCAGGCGCAGGGGACCGCCCGCGGCAAATCGATGGGAGTCGTACCCGATGCCGGTGCGTGGATAGAGGGTCATGTCAGGCCGCCGCGGGGTGTTCGATGGGGATGATCGAGTAGTCCTGCCGACGACGCGCGGGGGTGAACCCGGCGTCGCGGATGAGTCGTTCCAGCTCTTCCGTGGTCGTGCGGTGCGTGGTGTTGGCCGCGCTCACGACGTTCTCCTCGATCATGAGCGAGCCGAAGTCGTTGCAGCCAAACCGGAGCGCCAGCTGGCCGACCTTCATGCCCATGGTCACCCAGCTGCTCTGGAGGTTCGGCACGTTGTCGAGCACGATGCGCGAGATCGCGACCGTGCGGAGGTAGTCGGTCGACCCGGTCTTCTCCATGTGGGAGAACTCCGGCGTGTTCTCGGGCTGGAGGGGCCACGTGATGAAGGCGGTGAAGCCCCCGGTCCGCGCCTGCACGTCGCGCACCCGCTGCAGGTGCTCGATCCGTTCGGCCAGCGTCTCGCCGAGGCCGTACATCATCGTGACGGAGGTCTTCATCCCGGCCTGGTGCGCCAGCTCCATGATCTCGAGCCAGCGATCGGCCCCCGCCTTCTTGGGGGCGGCGATGTCGCGCACCCGCTGGACGAGGATCTCACCGCCGCCGCCGGGGATCGAGTCGAGTCCCGCCGCCTTGAGCTCGCGGATCACGTCGACCGCGTCCATCCGGAAGACCTGGGAGAAGAAGTCGACCTCGCTGGGGCTGAACCCGTGGATGTGGATCGGGTGGTTCCGCTTGATGTAGCGCAGCAGGTCGAGGTACCACTCGAACGGGATGTACGGATTGTGCCCGCCCTGGATCAGGATCTGCACGCCGCCTAACGCCTTGGTCTCCTCGATCTTCTGGCCGATCTGCTCGAACGACAGCGTGTACCCCTCGGTGTGCTTGGGGCGACGGTAGAAGGCGCAGAACCCGCAATCCGCCACACAGACGTTCGTGTAGTTGATGTTGCGGTCGACGATGTAGGTGACGGTGTTGTGCGGGTGCTTCGCGGCGCGCACGCGGTCCGCCTCGAGACCGAGCTCGAGGAGCGGGGCGTTGGCGTAGAAGTCGAGCAGGTCGCGGTTCATGGGACGGGAAGCTCCGCGGAAGTCACGTCGAAAGGTAGTCGTTGTCGCGCTGGTGATGCCGACGCATCACGCCGCGAGGAACTGCAACGTCGTCGAGGGCACCTTGCCGGCGGCGCTCAGGCGTCCGAAGAACTCCGACAGCCCGGCCAGGTACGGCAGGCCAAGGCCGTAGTCGAGTCCCTCGAAGTAGCGTCGGCATTCGCTCGCAGGGACGCCCGTCTGCGCGGCCGCCTGCTCGCTGAGCTCCTCCAGGTGCTGCAATCCCCAGTCACGGGAGGTGAGCAGGGCGGCATGCGTGGTGAGCGCCTCGCGGGGTGGCGTGGTGCGCTGCGCGACCCAGACGGCAAAGACGAAGGGGTGACCGGTCCAGCGTCGCCACTCCTCGCCGAGGTCATAGACGTAAGGGTATGCCGGGCGTCCGTCAGCCCCGCCGCGCGATTGCAGCAGGAGGGCGGCGTCGCCGATCACGAGCCGCGCGTCGTGTTCGTCGCGGGCAAAGGCATCGAGGTCCGCCATCTCGGCATCGCCCGGGGAGAATTCGGGACGTGCCTTCCACACCTCGTCGAACAGCAGCTCGAGGAGCGCGACGCTGGTCATCGACGAACGGCTGAGCATCACGCGGCGGCCACCAAGCTCCGACGCCGGGCGACGCGAGAAGAGCATCACCGAACGCACCGGGCCGTTGCACGAGATGGCGAGGTCCGGCAGCAGGAGGTATCGCGCCGCGTCCCGCGCGTACTCGACGGCGGACACCACCGAGATGTCGAGCTGGCCGGCGGCCATGCGGGCATTGAGCAGGCTCGGGATCCCGGTGACCAGCTCGCCCTCCAACGACACGATGCCGCGATCGATCGCCCCGTAGACCGGGAAGCAATTGATGTAGGGAATGCGGCCGACGCGCACCGGTCAGTCCGCGGCGACCCGCGGGAGGTCGTCGTCGAAGTGGCGGATCACCTGGTAGAACGCATCGCGTTCGGCCGGGATGCGCTGGGCGCCGCGAATGAGCTTGAGGATCTCGGCGAGCGGCAGCCCCTGCGGCGTGGTGGCACCCACCGCGTGGTAGACCTTCTCGCGCACCACTGTGCCTTCCATGTCGTTCACGCCAAAGGCGAGCGCGACCTGCGACAGGAACGGCGTGACCATGATCCAGTGCGACTTGATGTGCCGGAAGTTGTCGAGGAACAGGCGCCCCACGGCGAGGACACGCAGGTCGTCGAACCCCGTCGTCGCCCTGCCCTCGCGTTGCAGCCGCTTGCCCAGCTCGTTGTCGTCCGGATGGTACGCCAGCGGGATGAACGCCAGGTAGCCGCCCGTCTCGTCCTGCAGGTCGCGCAGCATGGACAGGTGGGCGACGCGATCCTCCATCGTCTCGACGTGCCCGTACAGCATCGTGCAGTTGGAGCGGATGCCCAGCTCGTGTGCGGCGCGATGGACGGCGATGTAGTCGGCGCCGCCGAGCTTGCGGTCGGCGATCTGTTCGCGCACGGCCGCGCTGAACGTCTCGGCGCCGCCCCCGGGCATCGTATCGAGCCCGGCCTCACGCAACGCCGTGAGCACTTCCTTCCACGACAACTTCTCGATGCGCGCGAGGTGCGCGATCTCCACCGCCGTGAGGGCCTTGATGTGCACGTGCGGGAACTCGCGCTTGAGCGCGCGGAACATCGTCGTGTAGTACTCCAGCCCCGCCTGCATGTCGAGGCCGCCCACGATGTGGAACTCGCGCGTCAGCCCGGTGCGCGCAGGCTCCGCCTCGGCGAGGACCTGGTCCAGCGTGTACCGATAGGCGCCGTCTTCCTTGGGCAACCGGGCGTAGCCGCAGAAGACGCAGGTCTTCCGCAGCACGCAGATGTTCGTGGGGTTGATGTGCTGGTTGGCCGCGAAGGTGACCACGCGGCCGTTCTTCGCCTGGTTGACGGCGTCCGCGAGGTGTCCGAGGCCCAGCAGGTCCGGCGTCCGGAACAGCGCCAGGGCGTCCGCGGTGTCGAGCCGCGTGCCCTGCGCCACCTTCTCGGCGATCGGGAGGAGGCTCGCGTCCCGGATGCGGTCGACATCCACCGCCGGTTTCACGGGCGCCTCAGGCGACAAACTGGCGAATGACGAGCGACACGTTGTGCCCGCCAAAGCCGGCGCTGTTCGACAACGCCGCCCGGATCACCCGCGACTTCGGCGTGTTGGGCGTGAAGTCGAGCGGACCGCAGTCCGGATCGGGCGTCGCGTAGTTGATCGTCGGCGGCACCACCTGGTCGCGCAGCGCGAGGATGCAGGCGATGGCCTCGATGGCGCCGGCCGCCCCCAGCATGTGCCCCGTCGCCGACTTGGTGGACGACACGCTGAGCCGCGCCGCGTCATCACCGAACACCCGCATGATCGCCTTCGCCTCATTCGGGTCGTTCATCGGCGTCGACGTGCCGTGGGCATTCACGTAGTCGATGTCGGCCGTGGTGAGGCCCGCGTCCTTGAGCGCGCGCCGCATCGACCGCTGGAGTCCCTCGTGTTCCTCCGGCTGGCCGGTGAGGTGGTACGCGTCGCCAGTGGCGCCGTAGCCCACGACCTCGCCGTAGATGCGCGCGCCGCGCGCCTGCGCATGCTCCAGCGCCTCGAGGATGAGGATCCCTGCCCCTTCACCCATCACGAACCCGTCCCGGTCCTTGTCGAATGGACGCGAGGCACGGGCGGGATCGTCGTTGCGTTCCGACAGCGCCTTCATGTTCGCGAAGCCGCCGATCGCCATCGGCGTGACCGAGGCTTCCGCGCCACCACAGACCATCACGTCCGCGTCGCCGTACTGGATCGTGCGCATCGCGTCGCCGATGGCGTGCGCGCTCGTCGAGCAGGCGGAGATGGTGGCGTAATTTGGTCCCTTGGCCCCCACGCGCATCGACACCACGCCCGACGCGATGTCCGCGATGAAGGTGGGGATGAAGAACGGGGAAATCTTGGACGGGCCCAGCTCGCGATAGACGTCGTGCTGTTCCTCGAAGCTCTTCAGGCCACCTACGCCCGATCCGACGATGACGCCCGTCATCTCGGGGTCGAAGGAGCCGGCGCTGAGGCCGGCGTCGGCCATGGCCTGGAGCGACGCCGCGACCGCGTACTGCGTGTACGCGTCGGAGCGCTTGGCCTCCTTGCGGTCCATGTACTGCAGCGGATCGAATCCCTTCACCTCGCACGCGAAGCGCACCGGGAACCGGGCGGCGTCGAACTTGGTGATCGGTCCGCCGCCCGAGGCTCCGTCCAGCAGGGCGCGCCACGTCGACGCCACGTCGAGTCCCACCGACGTGACGGCTCCGAGGCCCGTAATGACGACGCGGCGCTTCATCTTAGGCGGACGGCCCCTTCTCCTTGAGGTACTTCAACGCATCGCCCACGGTGCGGAGTTTCTCCGCGTCTTCGTCCGGGATGTCGATGTTGAACTGCTTCTCGAACTCCATGACCAGTTCGACGATGTCGAGGCTGTCAGCGCCAAGGTCTTCGATGAAGCTGGCCTCGTCCGTGAGCTTCTCGCGCTCGACGCCCAGCTCCTTTTCGATGATGTCCTTGACCTTCTCGCTCATGTCCGCCATGTCGTGCTCCGTTGGGGCAAAGGGGTGGTTCGAAGATAATGGAATATCGCGACTTACATCACCATGCCGCCGTCCACCACCAGGACCTGACCGGTGATGTAGGACGCCAGGTCTGAACACAGGAACAACACCATCCCGCCGATGTCTTCGGGGCTGCCGAGCCGCTCCAGCGGGATCTGCGATTGGAGGGCCGCGCGCGCCTCGGGGGTGAGCTTGGCGGTCATGTCGGTTTCGATGAAGCCGGGAGCAATCGCGTTCACCAGGATCCCCCGGCTCGCGAACTCCTTGGCCACCGACTTGGTGAGGCCGATCAGGCCCGCCTTCGACGCCGCATAGTTGGTCTGGCCCTTGTTCCCGATCAGCCCGACCACGCTCGTGATGTTGATGATCCGGCCCGACCGCCGCTTCATCATGCCGCGCGTCGCCGTGCGGATGGCCACGAAGGCAGAGCGAAGGTTGGCATCGATGACGGCATTCCAGTCATCGTCCTTGAGCCGGAGCATGATGTTGTCACGCGTCAGTCCGGCGTTGTTCACCAGGATGTCAATCGACCCGAGCTGTCGCTCGGCATCTTCCACCAGCGCAACAACTTGGGCCGGGTCGCTCACGTCGCATCCGAAGCCGATCGCGCCGCCACCCACCTCGGCGGCGACCTCGGCGGCGCGCGCCGCATCGCGGCCAACGATCCCCACGCGCGCACCACTCGCGGCGAGCATGGTGGCGATCACCCGGCCGATCCCTCGCGTGCTCCCGGTGACCAGCGCGTTCTTTCCCGTCAGGTCGATGTTCATGCGAACCTCTCGAGCAAGGCGTTCACCTCGGCGGAGGTCCCGCACGTCGCGGTGGCAACACCGGGCGCAATCTTCTTCACGAGCCCCGTCAGCACGGCCCCCGGTCCCATCTCGACGAAGAGCGCATCGGGGAACCGCTCGGCCAGCGCCGTGACAACCTGCGTCCAGCGCACCGGTGATGTGAGCTGTTCGACGAGCAGGGACCGGCCCACGCTCGGATCAGTGACCATCGTGGCCGACACGTTCACACACACGGGCACCCGTGGCGCCGCGAAGGTGACCGCTTCCAGGGCCGCCGCCAAACCGGCTGACGCCGGCGCCATGAGCGGCGAATGGAACGCCCCGCTCACCGGGAGTTCGACCGCGCGCTTGGCGCCGGCCGCCTTGAGCAGCTCGATGGCCTTGCGCACGCCGGCCACTTCCCCGGAGATCACCACCTGCCCGGGCGAGTTGTAGTTCGCCGCCACCACGAGGCCGCCCTCGGGATCGGACGAGGCGCGTGCGCAGATCTGGTCGATCGGCTCGGACGGATCACCCAGGATCGCCGCCATCGCGCCAGGGCGCTCGACGCCTGTGGCGTACATCAGTTCGCCACGCCGCCTGACGAGTCGCACCGCGTCCTCGAGGGACAGCGATCCGGCCGCATGCCACGCCGTGAATTCGCCGAGCGAATGCCCGGCGGTCGCGACGAGGTGTGGTGCGATGGCGCCCGACACCGCGGCCCACACGGCCGCACCATGCGTGAGCAGCGCCGGTTGGGCGTTGTGCGTGAGGGTGAGGGTGTCCGCCGGCCCCTCGAAGCAGAGGGTCGAGAGGGCTTCGCCGAGTGCGGCGTCGGCCCGCTCGAAGATGCTGCGCGCCATCGCCGAACCCTCGGCGAGGTCCTTGCCCATCCCAGGCTTTTGCGACCCCTGGCCGGGGAACAGCGCCACGACCGGCGGCATGCTAGAACCGGACGATCAACGACGCCCAGGTGTAGCCGGCGCCAAAGGCGACCAGCATCACCGTCGAGCCTTCCTTCACGCGTCCTGCAGCGATCGCTTCCTCCAGCGCGAGCCCGATCGACGCCGATGAGGTGTTCCCGTAGCGGTCCACGTTCACGTAGACCTTGTCCATGGGAACCTCGGCATGACGCGCGGTCGCCTCGATGATCCGGATGTTGGCCTGGTGCGGAATCATCAGGTCGAGGTCCTGCCCGGTCAGGCCGGCGCGTGCGAGCGCGTGATCTGCCGCTTCGGACATGGAACGCACCGCGTACTTGAACGTCTCGCGGCCTTCCATCTTCACGAAGTACGACCGGTCGTCGAGCACCTGCTGGCTGAACGGGTGCGCGGCGCCACCCGCGGGACGATACAGCAGCTCCGCCAGGTTGCCGTCACTGCGCATGAAGGTGGAGAGGATTCCCTTCCCACCTTCGGATCGTTTGAGGACCGCGGCACCCGCCCCGTCGCCGAACAACACGCAGGTCGAGCGGTCCTGCCAGTCCACGATGCTGGTGAGCTTCTCGCTGCCGACCACAAGGGCCGTCTCGGCGTTGCCGCTCGCCATGAGTCCCTCGGCCACGATGAGCCCGTAGAGCCACGAGGAACACGCCGCCATCACGTCGAACGCTGCAGCGCGCGAGGCCCCGATCTCGGCCTGCAGGTCAACCGCGGTGGACGGCAGGAGGCGATCCGGCGATGCGGTGCCCAGCACGATCAGGTCGAGGTCACCGGCGACCACACCGGCACGCTCCATCGCCATGCGTGCGGCGGCGGCCGACATGGTGCGGTTGGTCTCGTCCGGCTCGGCGATATGGCGTTCGCGAATGCCGGTGCGCTGGACGATCCATTCGTCGTTGGTATCGAGCCCGAGCGCGGCAAACTCCGCGTTGCGCATGATGCGCTTGGGCGCGTACGAGCCCACGCCCGCGAGGGCGGCGATGGGGCGCTTCATGCGGCCTCCGTGAGGCGGCGTCCCATGTGTTCGCTCATGCGCGAGTCCACGGCACGCACCGCGAGCTTCACCGCGTTCTTGAGCGCCCGCGGACCCGACTTGCCGTGGCAGATGATGCTGACGCCCTTCACCCCGAGGAGCGGCGCACCGCCGTGCTCCGAGTAGTCGAGCTCCTTGAACGCGCCAGCGAGTTGTTCCCGGGAGAGCCCCGCGTGGCGGGCCACCAGGCCAAAGAGGAATGGGGCGACGGACTCGTAGAACTTGAGGACGACGTTCCCGACGAAGCCATCGCAGACCACGACGTCGAACGGTCCGCGATCGCTCGCGCCGTTCGGCAGGTCACGCCCTTCGACGTTCCCCTGGAAGTTGAGCCCGGATGCCACGAGCAGCTGGTGCGCGGCCTTCACGGCGGCGTTGCCCTTCTCCGCCTCCTCACCGATCGACAGCAGGGCGACGACCGGGTTCTCCCGGCCGAGCAGGTCTTCGGCATAGACGGCGCCGAGGCGCGCGAACTGGACCAGCTCCTCCGGGGAGCAGTCGACGTTGGCGCCGGAATCCAGGACCACCACCGGCTTGCGCGCGGTGGGAAAAAACGTGCTGATCGCGGGACGGGTCAGCCCTTCGTGCAGCCGGAGGACGAGCGACGAGACGGCCATCTGCGCGCCCGTGTTGCCGGCGGAGACGAACCCGTCCGAGCGCCCATCGACCTGCATGCGCAGCCCGACGTGCATGGAACTGTTCGGCTTGCCGCGGAGCACGGCGGACGGCTTCTCCGCCATGTCGATGACGTCCGTTGCCGGGACGATCTCGATCCGCTGGGCTGCCGCGGCGTGCTCGCGATACTCCCCGGACAGCGCGCCATCGAGCGCGCGCTGGATCGTGTCCGGCTGTCCGACGAGCTGCACCCGGTGTTCCTGGGGCAACTCTGCGAGGGCGAGGAGGGCACCAGCCACCGGCGCACCGGGTGCATGGTCCCCTCCCATGGCGTCGAGCGCGATGCGCGCCAAGCGTCAGGCCTCGGCGGGAGCGACTCGCTGTTTGCCGGCGTAATAGCCGCACTCGCCGCAGACGCGATGCGGACGCTTGGGCGAGCCACACCGCGGGCACGACTGGATCACGACGGCGGCGGCCGTCTTGTGGGTGTTACGCGCGCGCTTCTTGCGCTTGGAGGTACGTCTTTTCGGGACAGCCATGGTGGTGCCGGGAAAGGAAGTGGTCGCCTAACGCGCGTCGCCGCCAACGGGCGACAAGGCGTGCCAGCGTGGATCAACTGCGGGGGTGCACCCGCAGGCGCCGAGGTTCTTGTTGGCGCCGCATGATGGACAGAGACCCAGGCAGGCGTCCGAGCACACCATGTAGGACGGGGCGGCCAGCAACCACTCTTCGCGGATGGCTGGCCGAAGGTCCAGTTCACGTTCGCGGGCGTCGATCAGGTAGACGTCCGCCTCGTCTGCTTCATCGGAGGAACCATCGACCAGCAACAGGTGCAGGTCGGCCTTCACCGGTTCTTCCACGGGCTCGAGGCAACGACGGCAGGATGCCGTGGCAACGCCCTCGAGATGTCCGCTGAAGTAGAAGCGTCCCGGCCCAGCCGCAGAGACACGCCCCGTCACCCGGAGCGCCCCACGCGGGCGAGCATCACCTTCTTCCCAGATCGGATCGGACTCCGGGAGTTCGCCGTCGACCCGGGATGCCTGGGCCGCGAGGTCGCGAAGGTCAAAGGACAACATAGCCCAGCAATCTAGGCCGCTGGGCTACGAGTTTCAAGTTACTGGCAATTACGGACTTACGGGCCGTCCGGGCCCGATTACAGGGTTCCGGCTTCCGCGAAGAAGAAACGGGACTCCCGCGTGGCGTTTTCGTCCGAGTCGGAGGCGTGGATCGCGTTCCGCTCCTTCGACTCCGCGTACAGCTTGCGGACGGTCCCTTCGGCCGCCTCAGCCGGATCGGTCGAGCCGATGGCGCGGCGCAGCTCGGCCACGGCGTCGGCCTTCTCCAGGATCATCGGCATGCACTTCCCCGAGGTCATGAAGGTCACCAGCGACCGGAAGAACGGGCGCTCACGGTGGACACCGTAGAACTCCTCGGCCTGGGCGGTCGAAAGGTGCATCACCCGCGCGGCCACGACGCGAAAGCCGCCGGCCTCGAGGTGGGCGATGATCTTCCCGGCCTTGCCGGCCCCGAAGGCGTCCGGCTTGATGATCGTCAACGTCCGATTGCCTGCCATATCACGTCACCTGTACTGATGGTCGAAGAAGTGCCCGTGCACGCATGGGCGTTCACGGAAAGACAGGAAGCGCCCCGACGGCGGGGCGCTTCCACTGGGGTCCTAGCGCAAGCGCGCCCGGATCAACTCCACGAAATCGAGCGGGCGCTTGGCGACACCCATGCCGGCCGCCTCGAACGCCGCCAGCTTTTCGGCGGCGGTGCCGGACGACCCCGAGATGATCGCGCCCGCGTGCCCCATGCGGCGACCCGGCGGTGCGGTCTGCCCGGCGATGAAGCCAACCACCGGCTTGGTCATCCTGGTGCGCACGAACTCCGCGGCCTCCTGCTCGTCGGTGCCGCCGATCTCGCCCATCATGCAGACCGCCTTCGTGGCGGGATCCGCTTCGAACGCCGCGAGGCAATCGATGAAGTTGGTCCCGTTGATCGGGTCGCCGCCGATCCCCACGCAGGTCGTCTGGCCGATGCCAGCGCGGGTGAGCTGGTAGACGACTTCGTAGGTCAGCGTACCGGAGCGCGAGACCACACCGACCGGTCCCGGCGTGCAGATGCGTCCCGGGATGATCCCGACCTTCGCGGCGCCCGGCGTGATGAGCCCCGGGCAGTTCGGCCCGATGAGCCGCACCCCGCGCTCCTTCACGAACGGGTGCACCCGCGTCATGTCGAGGACGGGGACACCCTCGGTGATCGCGACGATGAGCTGCACACCGGCGTCTGCCGCTTCCATGATCGCGTCCGCGGCGAACATCGGCGGCACGTAGATCACGCTCGTGTTGGCCCCGGTGGCAGCGACGGCCGCCGCCACGGTATTGAAGATCGGGACGGTGCCCTCGAACATCTGGCCACCCTTCCCCGGCGTGACGCCACCCACGACCTGGGTGCCGTACTCCATCATCTGCTTGGCGTGGAACGAGCCATCGCGTCCCGTGATGCCCTGGACGATGAGGCGCGTCGACTTGTCGATGAAGATGCTCACGCGGCCTTCCCTCCCGTCGCGAGGGCCACGGCCTTCTGCACGGCCTCGTCCATGTCGCTCGAGGCGGCAAAGCCGTTCTCCGACAGGATCTTCATCGCGATCTCCTCGTTGGTGCCCGTCAGGCGGATCACAATCGGCACCTTGAGCGGGTTCTGGCGGGTCGCCGTCACGATGCCGTTCGCCACGTCATCGGTGCGCGTGATGCCGCCAAAGATGTTGAACAGGATGCACTTCACGTTGGGATCCGAGGTGATGATGCGCAGCGCATTCACCACCTTTTCCGGGTTGGAGGATCCGCCGATGTCCAGGAAGTTCGCGGGGTCGCCCCCGTAGTACTTCACGAGGTCCATCGTCGCCATCGCGAGGCCCGCGCCGTTGACGCAGCAGCCCACGTTGCCGTCCAGCTTGATGAACGTGAGGTTGGCGTTGCGTGCCGCCACCTCGGACGGTTCCTCGGCCGTCTCGTCGCGCAGCGCGGCAATGGCCGGGCGGCGATCCAGTTCGTTGTCGTCGATCCCCATCTTCGCGTCGAGCGCGACGACGTTCCCGGCCGTGTCCACGATGAGCGGGTTGATCTCGGCGAGCGAGCAGCCGCTCTGCATGAACGCGGTGTACAGCTGGCCCATGATCTTCGAGGCCGCCCGCGCCTTGGCGAGGTCGTCGTACAGGAAGAAGCCGAGTCGCATCGCCTGGTACGGCTGCAACCCGTAGCGGGTGTCGATCGGCAGCTTGAGGATCTTCTCCGGCGTGGTGGCCGCGACTTCCTCGATGTCGATGCCGCCCGCGGGGCTCACCATGAAGACCGGCTTCCGGGTGGCGCGATCGAGGATGATCCCGACGTAGGCTTCGCTCGCGATGTCCGAGGCGGCGGTGACGAGCACCTTCTGCACCACGAGACCCTTGATCTGCATCCCCAGGATGGCCGCGGCCTTCTCACGCGCCTCCTCGGGGGTCTTGGCCAACTTCACTCCGCCGGCCTTGCCGCGTCCGCCCGCATGGACCTGGGCCTTCACCACCACCTGGCTGCCAATGCGACGCGCAATGGCCTCGGCTTCATCGGCGGTGGTGGCAACTTCACCGGCAGGGATCGGTACCCCAAGGGCGCGAAGGATCTCCTTCGCCTGGTATTCGTGGATATTCACGCGTTCTCCGTGGAAAAGCGGGTTGGCCAGGCGCGGGCGGGACGTCCCGGACTCGCAGCCTCTGCATGCCAGCCGCGCAAGCTATCGGAGGCCCAGACCCCCATCAAGGCGCGCGCTGGGTCCCCCGCAACAGCTGCCCGAGGAGGCTCCAGCTCTCCCCAAATGCCACCATGTCACGACGACTGAGAGCGTCGTCCATGCGTGCATACAACTCGGCCACCCGTCGCCGGAATTCCTCCGGACCCAGCGGCCCATCGTTCGTCGCGGCCTCCGGAAAGCCCAGTGCGGCCTCCAGGGTTCGCCCGGCCCGGGCTCCACCGGGGCTCGCGACCGCCACGCTCCGGATCAGGGGGGCGCGGTCAGGGAGCCATTGGTACAACACCTGGACCGGGATCAGGGCGCCGTCGTGAAGCCCGAGGTGCACCGGGCCGCGGACGAGACGCCCGTTTTCGCCCCGAGCGGACGCCGCGACCGAGTCGAGTGAACGACGCAGCGACTCGACGACCTCGCGCCACCGGAGGTCGCTCCCGCTGAGCGATACCCACGCCGTGCGCACATCCGCCCCACCCGATCCCATCACCACGCCGCGCAAGCGATCCGTGGGATCCACGACCGGATACGCGACGGCGAGGCGCTGCCGCGGGCCATCGAGGAATGGCGCGAGCCCGGGGAATGCAAAGCCGGAATCGGCCCCGGTGTCGCGCGCGAGCTGCGACGCGGGCACGAGGGCATCCCCACGGCGACCAAACCGGGAAAAGGCGCGCGCCTGCGTGAGGACCGCATCGACCGGCGGCGGGAGCTGGCGCAGCAGGTCGTCAGGGGCTGCGCTCGCCTGGACGAACAACCGCGGAAAGCGTCGGTACCAGCTGCGCGCCATCGGGTCCGCATCGGGGGGCCGGATGGCGAAGACCCTCCCCGTATGCGCGTTCACGATCGCGACGCCCGCGTGCTTGAAGTAGCTCACGTCGTCCGATTCGAGGACGATGGGCTCGGCGAGCGGGTAGTGACTGGACGCGCTGTACAGGTGCACCGCCCACCACAGCGAGTCGCGTGCGACCACCGGCAGGACGCGATTGCCCAGCACGAAGAACGGGAAGATCCGCTCCACGCGGCTGCGCACGTCGCGGATGCGGACCAATCGTGCCGGGCCAAAGGTCGAACGTGCCTTGAGCAGCCGAGGGTTCTGCAACCCCCAGGCGTGGATGATGCGCGACGTCGCGGTCTCGAGCGATGGCGCGGCGATCTCGTTCACGGAGTCGGAGACGACACTTCCCTCCGGCAGGCTGTCGCCGACGGCCACGGGCGGCAGGTGGCGCGTGCGCTCGAGGAAGTCCGTCTGGTGCGGCAGCTGGCCGTCGCTTCCGCTGCGCATCGCCGCGAGCGCCACGTCCGGTCGATCCGCGACGGGTCCAACCGGGCGTTGCACCACGACCGCAAACAGCGCGCGATCGCGCTGCAGCCACCCGACACTCGCCGTGGGTTGGCCGGGCACGCCCCACGACGCGGCGGAGCGCCGGATCGCTTCCACGTCCCACACACTCAGTGCCGGCGGCGTGGCGGGTCGCGTGGTCGCCTGGATCGAGTCGCGCACATCGAGGCGCTCGACGTCAAAGGCCCGGCGCGAGAAAGCCGCGCGGGTGGCGCGATACGGCCGGTCACGCAGTTCCGCGTCACTGGGTTGCAGGTAGCGGGCGGCAAGGACCGGAGCGAGTTGGCGCATGCCGAGTGAAGCGACCGCCCAGAGGATGAGCGCGGCCGCAACGACGCGCAGCTGGCCGACCCACCCTGCCCACGCGACGAGCATGGCGCAGACCACGCTCCCCAGCGCGAGGACGAGTCGCCCGGGGATTCCCACGCGATGGTCCAGGGCCAGGAAGGCGCGCCCGGTTCCCTCGCCGTCGAGGAGCAGGCCGATCGCGTCCAGGCGATACCGCCAACCCATCAGGAGCAGGAGAAGGCTCAGCAGGAGCAGCAGGTGCCGGCGCACATGTCCCGTGGCGCGCAGCCGGCCCTCGGACCAGCGCAGGCTCGGCGTCAGGGCATACAGCAGGATGACCACGGCGCCGATCAGCAGCAGCGCCAGCGTCGCCCACGAGTGGAACGCTTCCTCGATCGGGAGCCAGTAGACCCAGAAGGCGAGGTCGTAGCCGAAGTATGGCTCACTCTCGCGGAACGCCTCCCCGTGTCGCACCAGGTCGAGCGAGATCCAGTCTCCCTGTGGCAGCGCGAGCACCGCGCCTAACGCCACGGAGATCACGAGCACGACCAGGACGAGGGAGCGTCCCGGCAACTCCTCCGCGAACTCGTGCCCGCCGATGCGCCGCGGCAGGATCACCGAGACGATCGAAAACCGGACGGCGTAGAGGTTCAGGAAGCAGAGCGTGGCCCCGCCGAGGAACGCCGCGCCGCGGAGCAGCAACAGGTTGGACGCCGCGGCCCAGAACACCGGGGCGGCGTCGAGCGACTCATACCATCGGTACTCGACGAGCCAACCGGCCAGCACACGGCCCACCAGCAGACATGCGGCGACCGAGAGCCCGACGATGACCCCGATCCGTCGTCTGGTCACGTCAGGGGGTGACGCCCTGCGAACGGAGCCAGCCTTCCATCTCGTCGCGAATCGCCTGCAACCGCGGCGCCGTCAACGCCTCGTAGCGCGTCACGAGCACGGGCTGCGTGTTGGAGGCGCGAATGAGGCCCCAGCCGTCCCCGAACAGCACGCGCACGCCGTCCACGTCGATCACGTCGTAGCGGCTGCGGAAATGGGCGGCCGCGTCGGCCACCAGCGCGAACTTCCGCTCTTCCGGACAGTCCACGCGGATTTCCGGCGTGGAGACAAACTTCGGAACGTCGGCCAGGAGCGCATCCACCGGGCGCCCGGCGTCGGCGACGATCCGCAGGAGGCGCGCACCGCCATACAAAGCGTCGTCGTGCCCGTAGAAGCCCTCGCCGAAGAACATGTGGCCCGACATCTCACCGGCAATCGGCGCCTTGGCTTCCTTCATCTTGTCCTTGATGAGGGAGTGCCCCGTCTTCCACATCACCGGGACGCCACCAGCCTCGGTGATCGCATGCGGCAACGCCTGCGAACACTTCACGTCGAAGATGATCGACTGCCCCTTCCCCGTGCGCGCCAGCACGTCGCGGGCGTAGAGGATGAGGATGTGGTCGCCCCACACGATCCCGCCGTGCCCGTCGACCACGCCAATCCGGTCGGCGTCGCCATCGAAGGCTATGCCGAGGTCCGCCTTCTGGCGTGCGACCTCGGCGATGATGTCGTGCAGGTTCTCCACCACCGTGGGATCCGGGTGATGGTTCGGGAAGGTGCCGTCGCTCTCGCAGAAGATGTACGTGCCATCCACGCCAAGGCGGGAATAGAGCTTCTCCGCAACGAGCGAGCCCGCGCCGTTGCCGGCGTCGAAGACCACCTTCAGCCGCCGCGACAGCGGCCCGATGCGCGCGACGACGTCGTCCACGTAGCGATCGATCACTTCCTCGTGACGCACGGTGCCCGCCCCGTGCAGGCGCGTTCCCGCGTGATGCAGGCGGAGCAGCTCCTGGATGCCATCGCCGTGCAGCGATTCCCGCCCGACGGAGATCTTGAAGCCGTTGTACTCCGGCGGGTTGTGCGAACCCGTGATCTGGATGCCGCCGTCGACCCCCACGTGATGGAGGCTCCAGTACAGCAGCGGTGTGGGCACGACACCCACGTCGACGACGTCGACGCCGCTTTCGGTGAGCCCGCGCACCAGGGCGTCCCGCAGCATCGGGCCGCTGGGGCGATTGTCACGCCCGACCGCCACCGCGCCCTTCCGGCCCGTGTTGCGCAGGTGGACCGCATACGCGCGTCCGATGGCCTCGGCCGCTTCCGTCGTCAGGTCCTGGTCGACGATGCCGCGAATGTCGTACTGACGAAAGATGCCTGGGGCGACTGCCATGGGATTCTCTGGAAACGAGCCGGGGCCGCACGGTGGCGGCCCCGGAGGTTCATGGAACGGCCGCGGTCTGGTTGGCCGGGGGCGTGGCGGTTACGGCGCCGCCTAACGTGGAGTGCTGCTTGACCAGTTTGACCAGCGGATCGGGCCACGCGCCGAAGAACAGGATCACCACGACCGAGGCCCCGATGACGAGGCGCGTCATGCCGGTGGCGGCCGGCAGCGGCGCGGCGCCCGCGGGGCGCGGCTTCATGAACATCGCGATGATCACACCGAGGTAGTAGCCCGCGGAGATCGTCGTGGTCAGGACGAGGATGACGGCGAGCCGCGCCTGGGGCGCCGGCGCCTGCATCGCCGCCTGCAGCACGTACCACTTGGCGAAGAAGCCCATCCCCCCGAAGATCGGGAAGCCGAGCAGCGCCAGCATGAAGACGGTCATCGCCACCGCGAGCCCCGGCCGCTCGTGCCAGAGGCCGTGGTAGTCCTCGATGTGCTCCCGCGGCTGTCCCGCCGAGCCTAACGCCAGCATCACGGCAAAGGCGCCCATGGTCGCCAGGGTGTAGGCGAGCAGGTAGAACACGAAGGCCGTGGCCGCCTGGGCCGTGCCCGCCGCAAGCGCCACCAGGATGAAGCCGGTGTGCGCAATGCTCGAGTAGGCCAGCATGCGCTTGAGGTTGCGCTGCTGCAGCGCCACCACGTTGCCCACGACCATCGTGAGCGCCGCGAGCCACCACACGGCCTTGTGCCACTCCGAGTACGCCCCGGGGAATGCCTCCAGCCAGACGCGCAGCAGGGCGGCAAACGCCCCGGCCTTCACCCCGGCCGCCATGTAGCCGGTGATCGGCGTCGGGGCACCTTCGTACACGTCAGGCGCCCACATGTGGAACGGAGCAGCCGCCACCTTGAACGCAAAGCCGACGAGCAGCAACGCGATGCCGACGAGCAACATCGGCGTCCGCGCCAGCTCATACGTGCCGATGCGCTCGGCGATCAGGGTGAGGTTCGTCGTGCCGGTCGCGCCGTACACCAGGGCAATGCCGTACAGCAGGAACCCGGTCGAGAAGGCGCCGAGCAGGAAGTACTTCAGGGCAGACTCCGCACTCCGGTTGGAGCGGCGGTTCAACCCGGCGAGCACATATACCGCAATCGACATCAGCTCGATGCCGAGGAACAGCACCATCAGGTCGCGCGCCGCCGCCATGAGCATCATGCCCGACGTCGCGAACAGCAGGAGCACATGCGCTTCCGCCGTGTGGAGTCCCTCGCGGGCATTGTATTCCACCGCCAGCGCCAGCGTGATGAGCGTGGCCACGAGGAACACGACGCTGCTGCCCCAGCGGAACGGATCGACCGCCACGACGCCCGGACCTGCCGTCGCGCCGCGTTGCGCCATCACGAGCACGTAGCCGAGGACACCGGCCGTCACCAGCATGCTGCCCAGGCCCACGGTGCGCTGATGCTCCGCGCTTTCCGGGCGCCACGCAGACATCAGCATCAGGACCATCGCGCCGGTCATCAGCGCGAGCTCCGGCCCGATGGCGGCGGCGAGCTGGCCCGGCATGGAGAGATCGAACGTCATCTCAGTTCCCTCCCCCCATCGTCAGGGTCACCGACTGCGCCGCGGCCTTGGCCTCGACCTGCTGCACGAAGTGGCCAACCGACGCCTCCATGCGGGAGAGCACCGGGGCGGGATAAATCCCCATCCACAGGATCATGAAGACCAGCGGCGCCATCAGCCCGATCTCGCGCCAGTTGAGGTCGGTGAGGTGCTCGTTCGCGGGCTTGTCGAGCGGGTTGTACAGGATGCGCTGCAGCGCCCACAGCAGGTACGCGGCGGCCAGGATCACGCCGAGCGCCGAGAACGTCGTGGCCACCGGGACGGTCTTGAACGAACCGACCATCACCAGGAACTCGGAGATGAAGCCGTTCGTGCCGGGGAGGCCGATCGAGCTCAGGGCCACCACGGTCAGCAAGGTCGCATAGATCGGGACTACCTTCGCGATGCCGCCGTAGTCGGCGATGATGCGCGAGTGCTTGCGCTCGTAGATCATGCCGATGAGGAAGAACAGCGCGCCGGTCGAGACGCCGTGGCCGATCATCACCATCAACGCGCCCTGCACGCTTTCGCGCGTCATGGCGAAGATGCCGAGCATCACCATGCCGAGGTGGGCCACCGACGAATACGCCACCAGCTTCTTGAAGTCCGGCTGCACGAGCGCCACCAATGATCCGTAGATCACGCCGATCACCGCGAGGCCGACGATCACCCCGCGTACCATCGGATGCAGCGCAATCGCCGGGAACAGCGGCACGGCGAGTCGCAGGAAGCCGTACGTCCCGAGCTTGAGGAGGACCCCGGCCAGGATCACCGAGCCGGCCGTCGGCGCCTCGACGTGCGCGTCGGGCAACCAGGTGTGGAACGGGAACATCGGCACCTTCACCGCGAACGCGATGAAGAAGGCGCAGAAGAGCCAGAACGAGACCATCGGCGTGAACTCGGGCAGCGCCATGATCGCGTCGTACGCGAAGTTGGGCTTCCCTTCGAGCAGGCCGGCCTGCCAGCCGAGGTACACGATGGCGATCAGCATGAGGAGCGAGCCGACCATCGTGTAGATGAAGAACTTGATGCTGGCGTAGATGCGGCGCTCGCCGCCCCACAACCCGACGATGAAGTACATCGGGATCAGCATCACTTCCCACATCACGTAGAACAGGAACAGGTCGCGCGCCACGAACACGCCGAGCATGCCGACGGTGAGGAGCAGCATGAGCACGTGATACGTGTGCACCTTGTGCCGCACGCTCGTCCAGCCGCCAAGGATGGCCAGCGGCATGAGGAACGTCGTGAGCAGCACCATCATCAGCGAGAGCCCGTCGATCCCGAGGGCGAACGTCACGCCCCACGAGTCGATCCACGGCCAGTCGACCGTGGCCTGGAAGGCGGCCGACGACGCGTCGAACGACCACCACAACCCGGCCGAGATGATGAACTCCAGGACGAGGATGCCGAACGTGAGACGACGCGCCATCATGGCGCCCGCCTCCATGTGGTCATCCGAGGCGCCCTTGAGCGAGCGGCCATGCGCCCAGACAACGAGGGCGCCGAGCGTGGGCAGGATCAGCAGCGCGGGCAGGACCCAGCTGTGGTACCCGATGGATTGAAGGAAAGACGCCATGGGTTACCTCAGGGAGAAAGCGGAGAGGATGCCGAGCACCCCGAGGATCAGCACCCAGGCGTAGGTCCCGACCAGGCCGGACTGCATCCGGGCGCCGAGCCAGCCGAACCCCTTCGCCAGGTACGCACTGCCATTCACGACGAGCCCGTCGATCAGGCCGGCGTCCATCCCGCGCCACAACACCGAGCGGGAAAGACCAACGACCGGCTGCACCACGGCCTTGTCGTACCCTTCGTCGACGAAGTACTTGTGCTCCAGCACGCGTTCGATCCCCTCGGATGCCGGCGACTGCGCCTTGGGCACCAGGGCGTCGGTCTTGAGCCGCGTCACCGCGATGGTGATGCCGATGACCGCGATCGCAATCGCAATTCCCACCAGCATGTACTCGGTGGAGTGCTCGAGGTGGGCCTCGGTGCCGTTGGTGATCTGCAACGCCGCGCGACCGGTCACCGGCTCGAGCCAGTGATGCAGCGCCTGCACCGGTCCGGCCGGGAAGAACGTCGGCAGGTTGAGCCAGCCACCCGCGAGGCTCAACACCCCGAGGACGACGAGCGGGCCGGTCATCACCCACGGGGCTTCCTTGAGGTGCGGCCGCTCGGCGTCGCCGGTGCGGTTCGCGCCGTGGAAGGTGTAGAGCATCATCCGCGTCATGTAGATCGCGGTGAGGAGCGCGGCGGTGAGGCCGATCGCCCAGATCGCGTACAGCAGCGCGCTGCCGGGAATCCCCAGCCAGCTCGCGTCGGCGAGCGTCGATCCGTGCGTGCGCGCGAAGACGGCGCCGAGGATCTCGTCCTTGGAGAAGAAACCGGCAAACGGCGGGATGCCTGCGATCGCGAGGGTCGCGATCCACATGAGGCCGAACGTCACCGGCATGTACTGCCGGAGGCCACCCATGTTGCGCATGTCCTGCGCGTCATCGTGGTTGTGCGTGTGGTGGTACGCCTGGTGCATGGCGTAGATCACCGAGCCCGACCCGAGGAAGAGCAACGCCTTGAAGAAGGCGTGGGTGACGAGGTGGAAGACCCCGGCCGCGTACGCCCCGACCCCCACCCCGACGAACATGTAGCCGAGCTGCGAGACGGTCGAATAGGCGAGGACCTTCTTGATGTCCCACTGCTTGAGCCCGATCGTCGCCGCGAACAGTGCCGTCAGCGCGCCCACGAAGGCCACCGTGAGGCTCGCGACGGGCGACAGCGCGAATAACGCCGAGCTGCGCGCCACGAGGTAGACACCCGCCGTCACCATCGTCGCCGCGTGGATCAGGGCGGAGACCGGCGTCGGGCCGGCCATCGCGTCCGGGAGCCAGACATACAACGGGATCTGCGCGCTCTTGCCGGCGCAGCCGAGGAACATGAACAGGCACGCCGCCGTCGCCACGATGGGCGGCAGGGCGGACGCGTTGGCGTTCACGCCGGTGAACGACAGCGTCCCGAGGTGGCTGAACAGGAGGAACATCGCGACCAGGAACCCGAAGTCGCCGATGCGGTTGACGATGAACGCCTTCTTGCCCGCGTCGGCATTGGCCTTGTCGCTGAACCAGAAGCCGATGAGGAGGTACGAGCAGAGCCCCACCCCTTCCCAGCCGACGAACAACATCGGATAGCTCGCCCCGAGCACCAGGATGAGCATGAAGAAGACGAACAGGTTGAGGTACGCGAAGTAGCGCGGGTACCCCGGGTCTTCCTTCATGTAACCGACGCTGAAGACGTGGATCAGCGAGCCGACCCCGGTGATCACCATCGTCATCACCATCGACAGCTGGTCGACCTGGAAGGCGGCATCGAGCTGCAGGTTCCCGGTCGGCATCCAGCGGAACAGCGTCTTGACGAAGGGCTCTTCGGCATGGGCCCCGGCGAGGGCGAAGAAGATCGCGACGGTGACTGCGAACGCCGCGAACAACACCGCCGGTCCGACCAGGCTCACGATGCCGGCGTGCCGGTGTGCGGCCGGGTGGTGGCCGTGGTCGTCATGCCCGTGCCCGTGTCCGTGCGCATCGTCGTGCCCGTGGTGCGCATGGTGTGCCGTGGGGTCCGCGGGTCCGATCTTCGCGGCCGTGGAGAGCGACAACCACCCGTTGACGAGGAACCCGATCAGCGGAAGGACTGGCACCAGCCAGATCCACTCCGCCACCGACCCGGTGAGGGGATGCGCGCCCGCGGCTGCGGCTTCCTGGAGGAGGAGCATCAGCCC
Organism: Gemmatimonadota bacterium; assembly: GCA_016794735.1. GTDB lineage: Bacteria > Gemmatimonadota > Gemmatimonadetes > Gemmatimonadales > Gemmatimonadaceae > RBC101. The sequence continues at coordinate 23,243 of JAEUJK010000195.1, forward strand.
TTGAGGAGATTGATGTTCTGGAGGTCCACCGTCTGGCGGTGGCGGAAGATCGAGATGATGATGGCCAGCCCGACGGCCGCTTCCGCGGCCGCGACGGTCATCACGAACACGACGAACACCTGGCCCGTCGCCCCGTACAACTTCGAGAGGGCGACAAACGACAGGTTGACGGCGTTGAGCATCAGCTCGACGCACATGAAGATCACGATCGCGTTGCGGCGCGTGAGCACGCCAATGACGCCGATCGTGAACAGGACGGCCGACAGGGCCAGCGCTTCGGCGATCATGACGCCCTCCGCTTGCCAAGGATCACCGCGCCCACGATGGCCACGAGCAACAGGATCGAGGTCAGTTCGAACGCGAGCAGGTGCTCCTCGAAGAGCGGCTTGGCGATCGTGCCCACCGCATTCAACTCACGCAGCGATTCCGCCGCGGCACCGGCCGGCTGCACCAGGGCCTTCGGCGCGACCGATCCCGCCAGCGCCATCACCTGCGCGAGGATGGCGAGGCCGACAAACCCGGCGGCGACCCTCCCCCACGTGCCCCGGATGTCCGAGATCTCGTTGGGGTGGCCGAGGTTGAGCAACATCAGCACGAACAGGAAGACCACCATGATCGCCCCGGCGTACACCAGCACCTGGATCGCCCCGATGAAGTGCGCGTCGAGCATGACATACAGGGCCGCCAGCGAGAACATCGTGTTCACGAGCCAGAGGGCCGCAGCGACCGGGCTCTTGCGCGTGACGAACGCCAGGGCCGACGCGATGGCGATCAGGCCGAACAGGTAGAAATGGACGCGATAGAAGAAGTCGGACATCACTCCCCCTTCGGGTCAGCGGGGTCCCACATCTCCGTGACGGGATGCGTCTGCGCCATCAAGCGCTCCAGGTCGTAGATGAACCCCTCGCGGTTGAACTCGGCGTTCTCGTAGTGCCGGCCGAGGTGGATCGCTTCCTCGGGGCACACTTCCTGGCAGTAGCCGCAGAAGATGCAGCGGAACTCGTCGATGTCGAAGACGAGCGGATACCGGTTCCCCTGCTCGTCCTCGCCAGGCACCAGCTTGATGCAGTTGGCCGGGCACACGGTCGGACACAGGCCGCAGGCGACACACTTCGCCTTGCCGTCCTCCGTGGTGAGCATGCGGTGCGTCCCGCGCCAGCGGCGCGAGATGGACTCGCGCTGCTCGGGATATTGGGTCGTGACTCGATGACCGCCGACGAGGTGCTTCAGCGTGTTCGCCATGCCCTTGAGCGTGGCGCGCACGTAGCTCGTCTCCTCGATCGGCCGCTCGACGACCTTGACGTTGATGGCCATTAGTCCCCTGACAGAGCAGACAGTCGCGCGCGCGACGCGGTGATCCCGCGCAGCCGCTTGAGTTCTTCCGCGTGCAACGGCGCGTTCGCCGGGCTCACGATCTTGCCGCGATCGAGGAACACGAAGAACAAGCCGAGCAACACCGCGTTGACGCCGAGGAAGATCAGCCCGTACACCAGCCCACGGTCGATCCCCGCCGCGTCGAGCACGAGCATCAGCGTCGCCACGATGACGATGTACGCCAGCGCGAGGGGCAGCAGGACCTTCCACCCGAGCGACATCAGCTGGTCATACCGGAACCGCGGCAGCGTCCAGCGGATCCAGATGTAGAAGAAGAGGAAGAACAGCGTCTTGGCCATCATGATGGCCATCGACAGCAGCACCAGCGGGAAGGACACGGCCCCGGTGTTGTCCGCCGTCATGAACGGGATGTCCCAGCCCCCGAAGAACAGCGTCGCGATCATCGCGGACTGCGTCGCCATGTTGGCGTACTCCGCAATGAAGAACAGCGAGAACTTCATCGCCGAGTATTCCGTGTGGTACCCGGTAATCAGTTCGGACTCGGCTTCGGGAAGGTCGAACGGCAGGCGGTTGGTTTCCGCGAACGCCGAGATGAGGTAGACGAGGAACGCGATCGACAGCGTCAGCACGTTCCACAGGTGCATCTGCGCCTGCTGGTCCACGATCGATCGCAAGGTGACGTTCCCGGCGAAGAGCAACACCGGGATCAACGCCATCCCCATCGAGATCTCGTACGACACCATCTGCGCGCTGGATCGCAGCCCGCCGAGGAGCGCGTACTTGTTGTTCGAGGCCCAGCCCGCGAGCACGATGCCGTAGACGCCGAGGGACGCCACCGCGATCGTGAACAGGAAGCCGATCGGCAGGTCCGCGAGCACCATGTCCACGCGACCCCACGGCGACGCCCACGACGCACCCCACGGGATCACGCACCAGATGGTGAGCGCCGGGATGAACGCCATCATCGGGGCGAGGATGAACATCGCCTTGTTCACGTACGGCGGGAGCGTCTCTTCCTTGAGGAAGTTCTTCACGCCGTCGGCCAGCGGCTGGAAGAAGCCGTTCGGACCCACGCGATTGGGACCGTGCCGGTGCTGGATCCACGCCGAGATCTTCCGCTCGGCCAGCGTGAGGTACGCCACGCCGAGCATGTAGATCGTGAAGAAGACCAGCAGCTTGACGCCCGTGAAGGCCAGCCAGGGCCAGAAGGCAATGGGGCCCTGCGGGTCGATCACGGCCTGCAGCAACAGGGAGTTGGTCACCATGCTCATGACGCCACCCCCGCCGCCTGGCCGGCAATCGGCAGCCCACGCAACCCGAGCTGGTCGTAACTCAGGCCGGCGAACGCGGGGTTCGAGGTCGCGAGGTCCTGGAACACGTCGCGGGCGAGGAAGAAGGCCGTCGACTCACCCATGGCCTGCAACACGTCGGCGAGCACGTACCAGCCGGGCCGTGCCAGCCCCGGCGCGGCCTTGGCCTGCAGGAACCGCTGGACGCGGCCGCGCAGGTTGGTGAACGATCCTTCTTCCTCCACCACCGTGCAGGTGGGGAGGACGACGTCGGCGCGCGCGAGCCCGGCCGGCATGGTGCTCGACAGCACGATGACCGCCGAGGCGCGTCCCGCCATCTCGAGGTCGGCGCGCGAGAGCGCATGGTCCGCAATGATCAGGGCGTCACCGGCCTGCAGCCCCGCCAGCGGGGTTTCATTGCGCGTGAACCCGACGAGTTCCGCCCCGCGCCCGTTGGCGGCGCGATCCGCCCGCAGCGCGAGATCCGTGACCCCCGGCAGCGGTGCCTCGATGCCCTGGTCCACCCGGAACGACCCGACCCCGTTGGTCTTCTTCACGAGGCGGGACAGGAGATGCAGTGTTTCGTTGGAGCAATTGGGTGACGCGAGCACGTACGCGCGCTTGCCCTTGAGCACCCGGACGGCGGCGTCGATGGCCACTTCCCAGTCGACGGCCTCGTGTCCCCGGGGGCCGAGGATCGTGGGGACCTCGAGACGGTCCCGGCGGTTCAGGCCGCGGTAGTTCATGCGACCGTGGTCGCACATGAAGAACTCGTTCACCGCCTCGTTCGACCGCGGGCGGAAGCGCATGACGACGTTGTCGCGCGTCTCGACGATGATGTTGCACCCCTGCGAGCACCCGGTGCACACCGACGCGGTGCGATCGAGTTCCCATGCGCGCGCCTTGTTGAGGAAGTCCTTCGACAGCAGCGCGCCCACCGGGCAGAGGTCGACGACGTTCGCGGCCCACGGGTGCGTGAGGTCCTTCCCCTCGAACTTCCCGATGTGGGCGCGGTCGCCGCGTTCCGTGACATTGAGGACGGTGTCCTTCGCGACGTCATCCATGAAGCGCACGCACCGGGTGCACAGGATGCACCGGTTGGGCACGTACATCACGTCGCCGCCGAAGTCCTCGACCGGGTTGAAGCGCTTGGGTTCGCGATACCGCGAGTCCGCCCGCCCTTCCTGGTACGTGTAGTCCTGCAATTCGCACTCGCCGGACTGGTCGCAGATCGGGCAATCCAGCGGGTGGTTGATGAGCAGCATCTCGAGCACGCCCTTGCGGGCCTCGCGCGCCTTCTCCGAGTGCACGTGGACGACCTGCCCTTCGGCCACGGCCGTGGCGCACGCTGGCGCGAGTTTGGGCGACTTCTCGACTTCGACGAGGCACATCCGGCACACGCCCGCCACCGGGAGTCCCGGGTGGTAGCAGTAGTGCGGGATCAGCACCCCGGCCTGCTTCGCGGCCTCGACGAGGTTCGTGCCGGGTGGCACCGCCACCGGGCGTCCCTCGATGGTGAGGTTGACCATCGGCGCCGTCATCGAGCCACCACCTGCGGCACGGCGTGGATCGTCGTGCGCTTGATCAACGCCTCGAACTCGGGGCGGAAGTACTGCAGCGCGGACGACACCACGGTGGCGCACGAGTCGGAGAGGACGCAGATCGTCTTTCCCGTCATGTTGTCGCCGATCGAGAGCAGCGTGTCCAGGTCCTCGGCCGTGCCGTCACCGGCGCAGATCCGCTCGAGGATCTTGGTCGTCCACGCGGTCCCTTCGCGGCACTGCGTGCACTGGGCGCAGGACTCATGCGCGTAGAAGCGCGCGAGGCGTGCGGCCTGCCGCGGGATCGACTGCGCATCGTCCATCACGATGCACCCGGCCGAGCCGAGCATCGTGCCGGCGGCCACCATGCCTTCGTAGTCCATCACGGCCGCGGCGGCCTGCTCCCACGGGATCACCGGCACCGACGACCCACCCGGGATCACCGCCTTGATCTTCCGTCCCTTGGGCGCGCCGCCACACACATCCTGCAGGAACTCGCCAAACGGGAACCCCATCTCGACTTCGTAGTTGCCCGGGCGCGCGATGTTGCCGCACACGCTCCAGAGCTTGGTCCCGGTGGACTTGGGGTTGTCCGGCCGCGACATCTTCTTGTACCAGTCGGCCCCGCGATTGAGGATGTGCGGGACGGCGGTCAGCGTCTCGACGTTGTTGATCGTGGTCGGCTTGCCGAACAGGCCGGCCACCGCCGGGAACGGGGGCTTGATGCGCGGGTTGCCGCGCTTGCCCTCGATCGAGTTCATCAGCGCGGTTTCTTCACCGCAGATGTAGGCACCGGCGCCCTTGTGCACCCAGACGTTGACCGTCTTGCCGGAGCCCATGGCGTTCTTGCCGATGACGCCGGCCGCGCGCGCGTCCGCGCACGCGCGCTCCATCACCTGCAGCGGCTCGGTGAACTCGCCGCGGATGTAGATGAAGCAGTCCTCGGCGCCGATCGCGTACGCGCCGATCGCGCAGCCCTCGATGAGGGCGTGCGGCGTCCAGCGCATGATCTCGCGATCCTTGAAGGTGCCCGGCTCGGACTCGTCGGCGTTGCAGCACAGGTAGTGCGGCTTGCCGTCGCCGAGCTTCATGAACGACCACTTGAGCCCAGTCGGGAAGCCGGCACCGCCGCGACCCCGGAGCCCGGACTCCTTCACCACGTTCTGGATGGCGACCGGGTCCGTACCCAGGGCATTGGCGAGGGCCTGGTACCCCCCGCGCTTCTTCCACCCGTCAACCGAACGCGCGTCCGCGTCGCCGAAATGCGTCGACAGGACCTGCGTCTCGCGCGGGTGGGGTGTGTGGGGAAATCCCATTCTCTAGACGGCAGACGGTAGGCAGCGGGCGGCGGGTGCCGACGCAACGTTAGGCATAGCGCTTCAGGACCTCCGGCACGGTCTCGGGCGTGACCGACTCGAGGAAATCGGCGTTCACCATGACCGGCGTGGCAAACCCGCACGCGCCGAGGCACTCGACCTCGATCACGGTGTAACGCCCATCCGCGGACGTCACCCCCAACTCGCCGCAGCCGGTCTTCTCCAGGAACGCCTTCACCACGTCCTCCGCGCCGCAGACGTGGCAGGGGGAGGTCGTGCACACCTGGATGAAGTACTTCCCGACCGGGTGCTGGTGGTACATGGTGTAGAAGGTCACCACCCCCTTCACGTACGCCGGGGTGACGCCGAGGACCGTGGCCACTTCGGCCATCCCTTCCTCGCTGACCCACCCGCGGGCTTCCTGCACCATCCAGAGCGCGGGCAGGAGGCCGGCCTGGCGCGTGGGATACCGACCGAGCAGGTCTTCGAGGCGCGCCTTCATCTCCCCGACAAACACGGGAGTGTAGGGCTCGCCGCCGTGGTGACCGGCCTTGATCGTCGCGCCGCCGCTGGCTGAGGGGCCGTGGCTCATCGGTCGATCTCCCCGGTCCGGGCGGTCGTGCTCGCGCGATTCGCGCTGCTCATCGGTCGATCTCTCCCATGACGATGTCAATGCTCGCGTTGATCGCGATGACGTCGGACAACAGGTGTCCTTCCACCATCTTCGGGATCGCGGACAGGTTCACGTAGGACGGCGGACGGATGCGCCAGCGTACCGGCTTGGAGCTGCCGTCGGACACCATGTAGTAGCCCTTCTCGCCCTTCGGGCTCTCCACGGCGACATACGCCTCACCGGCCGGCGGGCGCGGGCCTTCCATCACCTGCTTGAAGTGATGGATCATCGACTCCATCTCGCTCGTCGCCTTGGACTTCGGCGGCAGGATGACGCGTGCGTCGTCCACGTTGATCGGGCCATCCGGCAACCGCTTCGCCGCCTGCTCGAGGATGCGCACCGACTGCCGCAACTCCTCCATGCGCACGAGGAAGCGATCGTACACGTCGCCCGCGCTGCCCACCGGGACCTCGAAGTCGTAGGTCTCGTAGTCGAGGTACGGGAAGTCCTTGCGCACGTCGTACGCGACGCCAGCCGCGCGCACCATCGGGCCCGACAAGCCGTAGTTCACGGCATCGGTCGCATTCAACGCCCCGATCCCGATCGTGCGGCCCACCCAGATCCCGTTGCGGGTGACCATCTTGTCGACTTCGGCGATGGTCCGCGGGAAGGTCTTGATGAACTCCGCGAGCTGGTCGGTCCACCCATCCGGGATGTCCGCCGCCATCCCGCCCACGCGAGTGAGCGACGTGGTCAGGCGTGCGCCGATCCAGGCCTCGAGCAGGTTGTACACGCGCTCGCGCTCCTGGAAGGCCCACAGGAACGGCGTGAAGGCGCCGATGTCGATGCAGGTCGTGCCCAGCCAGACCAGGTGCGAGATGATCCGCGACAGCTCCATCGCGATAACCCGGAGCACCGTGCACCGCGGCGTGATCTCGATCCCGAAGAGCCGCTCCGCGCCTAACGCGAAGGCGACGTTGTTCCCGGGGGAGTTGAGGTAGTCCTCACGATCCGTCCACGGGATGATCTGGTTGTACTGGCGATACTCGCCGATCTTCTCGAAC
>JAEUJK010000898.1 GCA_016794735.1 Gemmatimonadota bacterium
GGACGCATCGGGCGCCTGGCACGCGGAATGGCCGGAGCACGAAGCGTATACACTCGGGCCACCGAGCATGGCATGGATCACGTGGCACATGGGGTTCTGGTGGTCCATGGTGCTCGATCACTCGTTCGGGGACGCGCGCCTACGACGCGAAGACGTGACGTGGCCGGGGAGCGCGGACGCCTGTCGCGAATGGCTCGGGCGTCTCTCCAATGAATGGCGAACGGCGATCGAACGACTGGATGACGCCGAGCTCCGGTCGACCACGCGAACTCGATGGCCCTTCACCGGGCGCCCCTTCGGCGACGTCGTGGCGTGGGCGAACATTGAGCTGACGAAGAACGCGGCCGAGCTCGGGTACGCGCGCTTCCTGTACGCAGTGCGCGGTTCGTAGGGTCAGGCCGGAGACCCTCGGCGCCGCCACGTGCCAGCAGCTGAAACCCGGAGGGGGATCCTCCCGTTCTCCTTAGCAGCTAAGGAGAGCACATGTCGACTGCCGACCTTCTGCCGGGCACACTGGACGTCCTCATTCTCAAGGCCGTGTCGCTGGGGAAGTTGCACGGCTACGGCGTGCTGCTCCGGATCGAGCAGATCTCCGGTGGGGCGCTCCTCGTGCAGCAGGGCGCGCTGTACCAGGCGCTCGCCCGGCTCGAACATCGGGGTCTCCTCGACGCCGAGTGGGGCACCTCGGAGAACAACCGCCGGGCGAAATACTACCGCCTGACCGCTGCCGGGCGCCGCACGCTCGGGGAGGAAGCCGCGAGCTGGAAGCGGCTCTCGGACGCTGTCGCACTTGCCCTCTCCGCCCACCCGGGGGAGGCCTGAGCGATGGTTGCCGAATTGGTGGTGAGGGTCCGCTCCCTCTGGCATGGGGTGTTCCGCACGCGACAAGTGGATGCGGACCTCGACGACGAGTTTCGCCTGCATATCGAACTGCGCACTGCCGACCTGGTGTGCGGTGGAATGACGCCCGCTGAGGCAACACGCATGGCGCGCGCCGAATTCGGGAGCACCGCGCACTACATGGAGCAAGCGCGCACGGCGCGCGGCCTGCGGTGGTTCGACGAAGCGCGCTTCTCGTGGCTTGACCTGAAGCTCGGGTGTCGGATGCTCGCGAAGTATCCGGTGCTCACGCTCGTCGGCGGCTTTTCCATGGCGTTCGCCATCGGGATGGGCGCTGGCACCTTCGAGGTGATTCGTCAGCTCGTCTTTCCTGCGATTCCCCTGCCGGATGCCGACCGGATCGTGATGCTCCAGAACTGGGATGCATCAGCCAACAGTCCGGAGCTTCGGTCCACGCACGACTTCCTGACGTGGCGCGGCTCGCTGCAATCCGTCCAGGATCTTGGCGCGTACCGGACGGCCACGCGCAACCTCACGATTGTCGAAGGGCTCGCCGAACCGGTGTCCGCCGCCGAGGCGAGCGCAGCGGCCTTTCGCGTCCTGCGCGTGCCACCTGTGCTCGGGCGCACGCTGGTGGAAGCGGACGAGCAACCCGATGCACCACGCGTCGTCGTGATCGGTCACGGCCTGTGGCAGGATCGCTTCAACGGTGATTCCGGGGTCATCGGACGCACCGTCCGCGTGACCGGTGCGCCCTCGGTGATCGTTGGCGTCATGCCCGCCGGCTTTGCCTTTCCGCGCAGTCAGGAGTTGTGGGTACCGCTCCGGATCGACATCGCCAACACCGAGCGTCGCCAGGGTATGGCGATCCAGGTCGTTGGCCGACTGGCCCCGGGCGCATCGCTGGAGCAAGCGCGTGCCGAGCTCACGAACCTCGGACGGGTGGCGTCCGTCGACTTCCCGCGCACGCACCAGCATCTCCGCCCGCACCTCTTCACCTTTGCCGAATCGGTGCGGGCGCTCAAGGGCCCCGGCGAGTCGATGATGCTGCTCGCGGGGAACACCTATGTCATCCTGCTCCTCGTGCTCGTGTGCGCCAATGTCGGATTGCTGATCTTCGCGCGCGCGGCCACGCGCGAGACCGAGATCCTCGTGCGATCGGCACTCGGCGCCAGCCGACGGCGCATCGTGATGCAGATGTTCGCCGAAGCGCTGGTGCTGGGCGGCGTCGCGGCACTGGTGGGGCTGGCTGCGGCAGGAGCCGGCATGCGATGGGGAATGGACCTCATGCGCGCGGAGCTCACCGACGGGAGCGGCAACTTTGCGTTCTGGGTCGACGGCAAGCTCTCGCCGCTGACCGTCGTGTACACCGTGCTGCTCACACTGCTCGCCGCGGCGATCGCAGGGATCCTCCCCGGGCTGAAGATCACGCGCAACCTGGCGGGCCGCCTCCGTCGCACGACTGCGGGCGCTGGTGGGACCACGTTCGGCGGCGTATGGACGGTCCTGATCGTCCTGCAGCTTGCGGCAACCATGGGCTTCCCCGTCGTCACGTTCTTCGTGCGCAAGGACGCCGTGCGCCTCGAGATGCAGCCGCTCCCGTTCCCCGTCGATCAGTATCTCTCGGTGCGGCTCGACATGGAGCGGCTTCCATCCGAACCCGTCGCCGACACGAGTACGGCGGCGTTCCACGCTCGGTACCTCGCCGCGGCCCAGCGACTCGAGACGCGACTCGAGTCGGAGCCGGACGTGATGGGGGTCGTCTTTGGCCAACACCTGCCACGCCAATATCACCCGAACCACCAGGTCGAGGTGGACGAGGGCGCCGTTGCTCCGCACGACGAGCGCGGTCACCTGGTGGGATCGTCGAACGTCGACCCGAAGTATCTCGACGTCCTCGGAGTCCCGATGTTGTCCGGCCGCTGGTTCCATACTCGCGAGGCGACTCCAGACGCGCGAGTCGCGGTCGTGAACAAGTCCTTCGTGGATCGCGTGATGGGTGGCCGGAACCCGATCGGCCGTCGCGTGCGGTATGTCCGCAAGGCAGATCCCGAGGCGCAGCCCTGGTTCGAGATCATTGGTGTCGCGCCCGACGTGGGGATCCGGTCCGGATGGGGCCCTGCGGGGATCTACCGTCCGCTCGACCGTGCGTCGATGTACCCGCTCAACGTCGCCATCCATGTGCGCGGCGACCCCCGCGCCTTCACGCCGCGGCTGCGCGCGATCGCGACGGACGTGGACGTGTCGCTGCGCCTGACGGACGTCATGCCCCTCAGGGACGTCGTGAACGGGGAGGTAGACGTTCACGCGTTCTGGGTCAGGCTGACGACCATCGTGAGTGCGATGATCCTGGTGTTCTCGCTCGTGTCGATCTACGCCGTGATGTCGTTTGCCGTGTCACGAAGGACACGAGAGATCGGTGTGCGAGTTGCCCTCGGCGGTCGTCCGTGGCGCATCGTCACGGCGGTCTTTGCGCACCCGCTGCGGCAGCTCGGCATGGGGCTGCTCGCCGGCACCCTGCTGGTGTGGGCGCTGCAGGGAGGCGTCGACAACGGCTGGCCAACGGCCACACAACTCCTCACACTAGGGGCGTACACGACGCTGATGATCGTCGTCTGCCTGGTCGCGTGCGTCGTGCCGACATGGCGCGCGCTTGCCGTGCAGCCCACCGAGGCCCTGCGCGATCACTGATGCGCTCGGAGGGCCGTGTCGTTCGGAGCGGCGCAGCCGAAGGTGAGCTGCAGACAGATGAGGACACCTCACTTCATATTGAACGCATGCGATCGCGCATCCTGGGTGGCCTTCACGCGATCATCGCGCTCAATGCGATCGGTGGCGGCATCTATGGCCTCGCCGGTGCCGCGGGCGTGCCCGTCGAATGGCTTCAAGGCACGCCATTCGCGGACTATCGCATCCCCAGCCTCATCCTGCTCGTGGTCGTTGCTGGCGCGCATGCCTTCGCTGCCGTTCGCGTCGGGCGTCGGATGCCGGACGCTCGCCGCATCAGCATGGCCGCCGGCGCGATCCTGCTCGGCTGGATCTTCG
>JAEUJK010000899.1 GCA_016794735.1 Gemmatimonadota bacterium
CGCACGGTGAACGGCCTGCTCACCTCCTCCAGGGACAGGCCGATGATTGACGGGTGGATTGCCCAGGGCTGGGCGACCGGGCAGGGTGACCGGCTCCAGCTCACCCCGGCCGGTTGGCTCCGGCTCGACGCCCTTGTCGCCGCCTTGACTGAGCACCGAAGTCGTTACTAGCTTTGCACTTATGGCGCTTCCTGAACTCACGGAACGCGAACGCCGTGTCCTCGAAGCGGTCATCCAGCGATATGTCGAAACCGCGGAGCCGGCCGGTTCACGCACGATCTCGCGGCGGTTCGGGTTAGGGGTCTCTCCGGCCACGATCCGGAACACCATGAGCGACCTGGAGGAGAAGGGGTATCTCTTCCACCCGCACACCTCCGCCGGTCGCGTCCCCACGGACATCGCGTATCGGCTCTACGTCGACTCCCTGCTCAGGTCGCGTCCTCCCATCCGGGCCGACGTCGAGCGACTCAACGAACACCTGAGCGCCGAGGGCTCCAGCGCGATCGAGAACATCCTGCGCCGCGCCGCGCAAAGCCTCTCGATCGTGACGCAGGAGCTTGGCGTTGCCCTTGGTCCCCGGCTGGACGGGGCGCGGCTGCAGCGACTCGACCTGGTCCGCGTCTCCAGCGAGCGCCTGCTGCTCGTGCTGACCCTCGAGGGCGGGGCGGTGCGCACGATCTTCGTCGAGGTGGCCGGCCAGATCGCCGAGTCCGCCCTGGCCGAGGTCATGGTGGTCCTCAACGAACGCCTCGCGGGACTCACCCTGCGCGAGATCCGCTCGTCGTTAGGCGACCGGGTGCGTGACTCGGCGGTGAGTCCGGGGGGGAGCGAGCTGCTCAACGTCTTTGTGCAGGAAGGGGACACCCTCTTCGACCTGCCGGTGGTCACGGAGGACCAGGAGGTCGTGCTCGGGCAGGCCTCGGTGCTGGCGGACCAGCCGGAGTTCACCACGGGCAACGGGATGCGTCGCCTGCTGGAGCTCACCGAGCAGAAGCGCCATCTCGCGGAGGTGCTGCGGCATCGCGCGTCGGCGCCCGGCATCTCGATCACGATCGGCAACGAACACAGCGACCCGCGGTTGGAGCCGTTCACGATCGTGACGGCGGAGTACCGGGTGGGGGCCCTCTCGGGGGTCATCGGCGTCATCGGCCCCACCCGCATGCCGTACGAGAAGGTGATCGCCCTCGTGCGTCATACGTCGGTGATGGTCACGGACATCCTGCACTAGGCAATTCATGGCTGATTTCTACAAGGTGCTCGGCGTTGCGCGCGACGCGAGCGACGACGACATCAAGCAGGCATACCGTCGACTGGCCACCAAGTGGCATCCCGACCGCAACGAGGGGTCGGCGGAGGCGGAGGAGAAGTTCAAGGAGATCACTGAGGCGTACGACGTCCTCAAGGATCCCGAGAAGCGTGCGGCCTACAACCGCTACGGCGAGGCCGGACTGCGCGGGACGGGGGCGGGTGGTGGCTTCCATCACGTGGACCTGTCCGAGGCGCTGAACATCTTCATGCGAGACTTCGGCGCGTTTGGTGGCTTTGGCGACCTCTTTGCGCAGCAGGGCGGCAAGCGCAGTGGCCCGCGCGCGGGCCAGGACGTGAAGATCACGGTCGAGCTGTCGCTCGCCGAGGTCGCCGCCGGCAGCACGAAGACGTTCACCGTGAAGCTCCTCGATCCCTGCGACAAGTGCACGGGGTCGGGCGTCGAACCGGGATCGAAGCCCGCGACGTGCCACACCTGCGCGGGCTCCGGCGAGGTGCGCCGGGCGCAGCGGTCCTTCTTCGGCCAGTTTGTGTCCGTGGCGCCGTGCCCGATGTGCTCGGGCGAGGGCGTCGTGATCACTGCCCCGTGCAAGAAGTGCCGGGGCGAGGGGCGTGCGCGCGGCGAACACACGATCCCGGTGCAGATCCCGGCGGGTGTGTCCTCCGGCCAGTACATGACGCTGCGTGGCCTCGGGAATGCCGGCCCGCGTGGCGGTCCGCGTGGCGACGTCCTGATCGTGTTCGATGTCGCCGAGGATCCACGCTTCGAGCGCGACGGAGAGGACCTGTACACCGAGGTGCTCGTCGGCTATCCGCAGTTGGTCCTTGGGGCCGACGTGAACGTGCCGACGCTCGGCGGCCCGCTTTCCGTGCGCATCCCGCCGGGTACGCAAAGCGGCCAGGTGATCCACCTGCGCGGCCGTGGGTTGCCACGCGTGAACTCGTCGGGGACCGGGGACCTGCACGTGCGCGTGCAGCTGTGGACGCCGGATCGGGTCTCGAAGGAGGAGGAGAAGCTGCTGCGCGAGTTGCAGGCGTACCAGCAGACGCCGCCCGAGGGGGCCCGCGGCAAGGGCTTCTGGTCCAAGATGAAGGAAGCGTTAGGCGCGTGACGTGGTCCTCGTTGCGCGTCGATCCGGGCCCGGATCGCGAGAAGGTGCTGGAGGCGCTGTTCGCCGCTGGCGCGCAGGGAGTGCACGAGGATGGCGCGACCCTCGTCACCCATTTCCCCGAGGACGCGGACATCGGCGACGTGGTGGCGCGCGTGCGTGAGGCGTCCGCCACGGCGACCTGCACCGTCGGGGAGGCGCCCGCCACCGACTGGAGCGTCGCGTGGCGCGACCGGATCACCGCCCACCGCGTGGGACGCCTCACCGTCGCCCCGCCGTGGCTCGCCCACGACCTCGACCCCGCAACCACGGTCATCATCGACCCGGGCATGGCCTTCGGGACGGGGGATCATCCCACGACGCGCGGCGCGCTGCGACTGCTGGAACCGTGCGTCGAGCCGGGAATGGTCGTGGCTGACCTCGGGGCAGGGAGTGCGGTGCTGGCCATCGCGGCCGCAAAGCTCGGTGCGTCCGCCGTGTTTGCGGTCGAGTATGACGGCGAGGCGATCGGCAATGCGCAGGAGAACATCGAACGCAACGAGGTCGCGGAGATCGTGCAGGTGTTCGAGGGCGACGCCGGCGCCTTCCTGCCCCTCGTCGCCCCGGTCGACCTGATTACGGCGAACATCATCTCGTCGGTGCTCGTGGAGCTCCTCCCCACGATGTTCGCGGCGCTCCGCACCGGGGGTCGCGTCGTCCTGGCCGGGATCCTCGCGGAGGAGCGGGCGTCGATGCTGGAGGCGCTGTCGGCCGACGGCTGGACGGTGCAGCAGGAAGACACGGAGGAGCTCTGGTGGAGCCTGACGATCGCCCGGTCGTAGCCACGTTCCTCATGGAGGGGGACCCCTTCCTGCCGGGGACCTCCGTCTCGTTAGGCGACGAGGTGGCGCGGCACGTCCGCGTGCGCCGGCTCGGCGTTGGCACGCGCCTCGCCCTCATCGATGGGCAGGGGCACCGCGCGACCGGCACCCTGGTCCGCACCGCGCCCACCACGACCGTGGAGATCGAGAGCCTGGCCGTGAGCGGCCCCCCGGCCCCCGTGCACCTGCTCGTGCCCATCGCCGACAAGGACCGCATGATGTGGCTCGCCGAGAAGGTGGCGGAACTCGGCGCCATGAGTTGGCGGCCCGTGATGTACCGGCGGTCGCGGAGCGTGAAGCCGCGCGGCGAGGGGCAGATGTTCACCGGCCGCGTGCGCGCCCGCATGGCCAGCGCCCTCGAACAGTCGGGGGGCGTCTGGTTGCCCGCCCTCTACCCCGAGGCCAACCTCACGCGCGCCGTCGCGGCCCTGCCGGCCGAGGGAACGCGGATCGTGCTCGATCGCGACGGCCCGGCCCTCGTGGGCTGTGACCTCACCGGACCCGTCTCCGTGGCCCTGGGCCCCGAGGGCGGGATCGAACCCGACGAGCTGGCAGAACTCGAGCGCAGCGGGTTCCGGCGCGCGAGTCTCTCCGCGAGTACCTTGAGGTTCGAGACGGCTGGCGTGGCCGCCCTGGCCATTGTCGCCGCGCGCCTGGTGGAGGCCCGGTAGTCGTGAGTGCTTCGTGCTTGTTCTGCCGCATCGTGCGCGGCGAAATCCCGGCGACGATCGTGCGGCAGGATGAACACTGCCTCGCGTTTCGTGACATCAACCCGCAGGCCCCCGTGCATGTGCTCGTGATTCCGCGCGCGCATGTCGAGAGCATGGATGCGCTCGCGGACGCAGCGATCGGGGGCCATGTGCTCGCGATGGCTGCCGAGGTGGCGCGCCAGGAGGGGATCGCGGGGACCGGGTATCGCACCGTGTTCAACACGAACGGCGACGGAGGACAGACCGTGTTCCACCTGCACGCCCACGTGCTCGGCGGTCG
>JAEUJK010000903.1 GCA_016794735.1 Gemmatimonadota bacterium
CCCGACGAGGAGGAACCTCACTTCCACGCGGGCCCGCATCCCTCTCGCCGGAATGAGTCGGCAATCGACAGGATCTTCCACCCGGTCGGGCGCCGCACCAGGTGGAAGGCGTCGTATCCGCAGTGCGTCACCGCGCCGTTCGCGCGCACCTGGTATTCCGCCCACACGGAGGCGAGGTCGCCATCGATCATGATGCGCAGGTTGCGGATGGGTTCGTCGAGCCCGCTGCCGCCAGCCACCGCCTGGACGAATTGCTGGGCACCCAGCGTCATGACCCGCACGCCGCCGTTGGGGTCGGGGCGCAGGAGGGTGAGGCGTGCGGCTTCATCGAATGACGCGCGCACGGTGGCGGTGTCCTTGGTACGG
The DNA here is from genome assembly GCA_016794735.1 of Gemmatimonadota bacterium. Taxonomy (GTDB): domain Bacteria; phylum Gemmatimonadota; class Gemmatimonadetes; order Gemmatimonadales; family Gemmatimonadaceae; genus RBC101. The sequence continues at coordinate 367 of JAEUJK010000903.1, forward strand.
GCCGCATCAAAGAAGCGCGTGAGGGCGCCGGTCACCTGCGCGGTGTCGGACTGGGCGTGGGCCGCGACAGGCAACAGGGAGAGAACAGCCGAGAGAAGGAGGGCGCGAGACACAGGACCGGGTTGGGGTGACCGTACGCAAACGGGTCAACGCTCGTGCGGCCAGTGGCTGGGGCTCAACGACGGTCCGCTGGGACGAACCGTAGGCGGCAACCGTGCGGCGGCTCGGCGTGACCAACCGCTGTCCAACACCTCCATCCAATGAACCGACGCATCACCCTTGCCGCGGCCGCTGTGATCCTCAGTACTGGCGGACTGCGCGCGCAGGCGAACCATCCCCTCGTGGGCAAGTGGAACATCGAGTTCCAGCGCGGGCAACGCATGGAAAACGGCACGGTGACCCCGATGATGGGCACCGGCGAACTCGTGATCGCGCTGCGCGGGGACTCCCTCGTCGCGACCCTCACCACGTCGGGCACGCGACCCGATGGAAGTGTGGCCCCGCCCGCCGTGATGAGCGGGAAGCCGGACGGTGGTCAGGCCGTCTTCGTCCACAAGACGACGGCGCAGCTCAACATGAACGGGGAGGCCCGCACCGCCGACGCCGTCACGACCTGGACACTCAAGGTCAACGGGGACCAGCTGGAGGGAACAATGCTGCGCGAGATCAAGGACGTCATGCTCCAGGTGCCGATGGAGCCGTCCCCGGTCAAGGGGAAACGCGTCGGCTGACGTCCGGCGGGAGCGGAAGCGCCGTGCGGCCGCTGCCTAACGCGGCTGCTGGCGCTTCCAGGCCTCGTACTTCTGCACTTCGGCGTCGAGTTCCTTGAACGCCTCGCCGGCGCGGAAGCGCGTGTAGAGCTGCTCCTGCGCCCGGAGCTGCTCCAGCAGGCGCTTGGACATCTCGCCGACCGGGAGTTCCATCAGGACCGTGGCGCGATACAGCGAGTTCTCGGTGCGCAGCTCCTGCTGGCGCGGACGCGAACCGTAGAGCGAGGTGGAGACGACGGCCTTGTAGACCTGGGTGTACTGGTCGAGCAGCTGGGCGCCCTCGCGACCGACTTCCTCGACGAAGCGCTTGTTGAGCGCCCCGTACTTCACCTCGAGTTCCTGCGCGATCGCGCTGCGCGCATCGGCCTGTGCCTTGTTGATCGCCACCTGCACGTCGCGCGACACCGCGGTGGCCGCGCCGAAGAGGTAGTTGTCGTCCCGGGGGGGACGCAGGTACCAGCCCGGCAGGTTCCGCACCGTTTCGCGGCTCGCGGGCGGGAGCAGGTCAGGCGCCGGCTTGGGGGCGCTGGAACAGCCGATCGCGAGCGCGACCAGGCAGGCAGGGATGTGGCGACGCGTCATGGGAGCCTCCGGTCCTTCC
>JAEUJK010000038.1 GCA_016794735.1 Gemmatimonadota bacterium
GACACCGCGGAGCGACCGCTGATGAAGCCAAAGCCGCTGAACTGCACGAAGGTCACGCCGACACCGGGGCGCAGGACGCCGTAGTAGTGCCCGCGATACCCATCGAGCTGGCGCTTGGACTCGACCTCACGCAGGATCGCGCGCCAGGCGGCATCCTGCCCCGAGCCGAAGACCACGTTCGTCGCGAACGGAGCGGCCACGCGCGCATTCACCTCCCCGATCGGCAGGACCTGCCGCGCGGTCATCAGGTACTGCTCAACGTTCGTGGCATTCACGTTCCCGATCACACCACCATCACCCCCAAGCACGATCGGGAGGAAGGTGATCTCCAGCGCGGGGACCGAGGTGACCGTGAACGAACGCCCGCCCTGCAGCGGGAAGCGGTTGTTGGCGCGGTTGGGGTCCGGGATGCGGGACTCCGGATCGGCCACCGCGTGGCACGTCAGGCCGGTGCCGATGCGCGCGTTAGGCACCAGCCACTGTGCCGCCGGTGTCCCGACGCGCGGGGTGGCATCGAGCGCCACGTCCAGGCGCACGCTGTCCCTCCATTGCTCCGCGCCGCTGGCGTCGGCACAGCTGGCGCGCACCCAGGCACCGGGGGACAGGGCCGCATCGGCGGTCACCCACGCGCTCAACAGCACCGGCAACCCGCCCCGGATCATCGGGACCGTGCCGCTGTCGTTCTGGATCACCTGCGCGGCAACCAGGTTGCTGACACGCAGGTCCAGCGATCCGCGAACACGCAGCGTGGTGACCAGGGCCGCGGTATCGACCACAACGCGCACCTGGGATTGCCCCGCCCCAACCGCGCGGACCGCACCCGTCTGGTCGATTCGCAGGACGCTGGTGTCGGAGACCGACCATGTCGGGGTCCAGCCCACGGCTTCCGCCCCCTCGGCGTCGAACGGACTGACCCGGTAGTTCACCGCAGCACCGAGCAACACCTCATCGGGCACCCCGGACCCCAGGACAACGCGGGCCACCCGGCTACGCTCGGCTGTGAGGGCGACTTGACCGCTCTTACCCCCGGAGGAGGCGGTTATGGAGGCCGTTCCAGACGTCACGGCGGTCGCAACGCCTGCCCCCGTCACACTGATGACCCCGGGGGCGCTGGAGCTCCAGCTCACCGGGGTGGAAATGACAGCGCCCCGGGCATTGTAGGCGAGTGCAGTGAGGTTCCTTCTCTCCCCGAGCTTGAGGACCGGGTTCGGGGTCGTGACTTCGACCCTGGCGACCCCATCGGTTTGGGTCGGGGGATCCCCGCCGCACGCGGCGCCGAGCAGCAGCGCCGTGGCTACCAGGCCGCGGGACACGCGGTGGGCGGAACGGGCAGACGAGATGTGCAACCCTGCGATTGAGGGCAAAGAAGTAGCTGGGGCCGGATTCGAACCGGCGACCCCGGCATTATGAGTGCCGTGCTCTAACCACCTGAGCTACCCAGCCGATTTCGCGGAAAAAAGCGAGCAGGAAGCATAGCAGGACTCCCCCTCGTGGCCTAGGCCCGGCGCTCGATTCGGGTTTCGGCACCAAGGTGCCGACACTCAAGGGCATCGCCGTACCCTTTTGCTGCCATGGCCACCCGCGCGACCAAGCGTCCGAGTTCCCCTCTCCCCAGTCCACCGGCCAATGGATCCGCGGCATCAATTGTCGCCGATTTCATGCAGGAGCGCCGCGTTGAACTCGAATCAGAGGCCAAGGCCGAGGCGCAGCAGCGGACCCGGGATCGCGTGCGGCGCCCGATCGTCGCGACACTTGCGGCCATGGCGTGCGTCGCGGCCTGGTTCGCCCCACTGCCGCGGGCTGGTTCCGCGAGGGTCCAGGCACCGCCGGCCGCATACACCTTCGCCAGCGGACGCCTCGCACTGAACCTCGCGGCGCGCCGTGTGGACGCCTTTATCGCCAAGCACGGGCGTGTCCCCGCGAACCTGCTCGACGCCAACGTGGGCGATCCCGGCATGGTCCTCAAGCCGACGGGCAACAACGGTTACGTGCTGCAGCTGCAAGTTGGTGTGACGATACTGAGCTACGACACCGACCTCGCACCGGCGATCCACGCAGAAGACCTGTCCACGATCCTGAGGACCACCAGCCGATGAAGCGTCGCGCCGGATTCACCTACGTCGAGATGTTGGTGGTGCTCACGATCCTGGGCATCATCGCCCGCATCGCCGCGCCGCGTCTCTGGGAGGTGCGCAAGCGTGCGGTCTCGCGCGCCGCAATCGCCGACGTGCGCGTCGCCCGAGACGCCCTGCTGTCGCACCAGACGGACCAGGGCACCTTCCCCATGGAAGCGGCCGCCGGTGCGGTGCCGTCTGGGCTGCAGAAGTTCCTGCCGGCCGGCTTCCAGTTCACGCGAGCCGAGTACACCCTCGACTACGAATACTGGCCGGCCGCCGGTGGCGCACCAGCAATGATCGGTGTCGCGGTGGACACGCCGGACGCCACGCTCGCGCTGGAACTCCGCAAACTCGGCATCTCGGGGCTGCCTTACCTCTCCGTGGGCTCACGGACGGTGTTCGTGCTGTCGGGCCTCACCGGGGTGAGCTGAAAACACAAACGCGACCCCGAGGGGCCGCGTTTGCGAATAGCGGGGGCGGGATTTGAACCCGCGACCTTCGGGTTATGAGCCCGACGAGCTACCAGGCTGCTCCACCCCGCGATAGGAACCCCGAATCTAGGCCGCCACCCCCCCAAGTTCAAGGCTTGGTGCGGGTGCTGTCGTCGATGAAGCGGTACACGATTTCCTTGTCGCCGCGCACCAATCCATACAACTCACGCGCGAGGCGCTCCTGCACGACGGGATCCTTGCGCAAGCTCACCTGCAGCGCGCGCAGCGAATCGATGTCGCGCTGCAGCGAGTCGACATCACGCGTGAGCGAATCCGCGCGCTCGCCCTGACGGAACAGGTCGACGGTGGAGTACTCCCCGCCCTGCACCGCAAAGACGATCGCGGCGACAACGGCGAGGAGCGAGATCCACCGCGCCCCGGTGCCCGACGTTCGGGCGTTAGAGGCCATAGATGGCGCCGCCCGGATACTCGGCGGCCTCACCCAGCTGCTCCTCGATGCGCAGCAGCTGGTTGTACTTGGCCACACGATCGGTGCGCGACGCCGACCCGGTCTTGATCTGTCCCGCGCCGGTCCCGACCGCGAGGTCGGCGATGAACGTGTCCTCGGTCTCGCCGCTGCGATGCGAGATGATGGAGAGGTAGCCCGCGGCGCGTGCCATCTCGATCGACTCGAGGGTCTCGGTGAGCGTGCCGATCTGGTTCACCTTGATGAGGATCGAGTTGCCCACGCCGCCCTCGATGCCGCGCGCCAGGCGCTCGGTGTTCGTGACGAACAGGTCGTCACCTACCAATTGGCAGCGGTCGCCAAGTTGCGCCGTCAACAACGCCCATCCTTCCCAGTCATCCTCGGCGAGGCCGTCCTCGATCGACACGATCGGGTAGGTCTCCAGCCACTTCGCGTACAGCTCCACCATCCCGCGTGCGTCCCGCGTGCCGGCCCCGCTCTTCTTGAACGTGTAGGTCTTGCCCTTGAACAACTCGGAGGCGGCGCAGTCGAGGGCGAGGGCCACCTGCTTGCCGGGTGCGTACCCCGCGGCCTCGATCGCCTCGATCACGACCTTGATCGCCTCCTCGTCGTTCGGCAGGTCGGGGGCGAACCCGCCCTCATCGCCGACGCCGGTGGAGAGCTTCCGCTTCACGAGCACCTTCTTGAGGGCGTGGAACACCTCGGCGCCCATGCGCAGCCCATCGGCAAAGGTCTCGGCGCCCACCGGGACGATCATGTACTCCTGGAAGTCGACGGTGTTCGTCGCGTGCGCGCCGCCGTTGAGGATGTTCATCAACGGGACGGGCATCGTGCGTGCCATCGGCCCACCCAGGTACCGGTAGAGGGGCATGCCACTCTCCACCGCCGCCGCGCGCGCCACCGCCATCGACACGCCAAGGATCGCGTTCGCGCCCAGCTTTCCCTTGTTGGGGGTTCCGTCCAGCTCGATCATCGCGCGGTCGATCCCGATCTGGTCCATCGGGTCGCGCCCACGCAGGGCCGGCCCGATCTTCTCGACGACGTTCCGCACCGCCTTCGTGACCCCCTTGCCGAGGTATCGCTTGGCGTCGCCGTCCCGCAGCTCGAGCGCCTCGTGCTCGCCCGTGGAGGCCCCCGAGGGCACCGCCGCGCGGCCAGCCGCCCCGCTCTGCAGCGTGACGTCAACCTCGACGGTGGGATTGCCCCGGCTATCGATGATTTGTCTTGCCTGGATATCGAGAATGGAGGACATGTCGAGCTAGTGGGTGGTAAGGTGCGCGCCGCCCGGGACCTGGGTGGCGCTCGACCGTGTTTCCACGGATGGTTCGGCGGGCGAACGCCCGTCGGTGGTGCTCACGATGCCGTACGTGCGTTCCAGCGTGGACGCCATGCGCGCCCACGTCTCACGCGACAGCTGGTCGCGCCCCGCATAGTCGAGCCCCGCCGTCTCGATCGCCGGAAGGAAGTGCAGGTGCACGACGCCGCGCGACACGCGGAAGCTGCCGCGACGCTGCACCTCACGCGTCCCGTAGACCAGTGTCGGCACGACGGGCACCCCAGCGGCAATCGCGAGGACGAACGGGCCCTTCTTGAAGGGGCGCAGCGCGTATTCGTCGCCCCGGGTGCCTTCCGGATGCACCACGACCGACACGCCGTCGCGAATGCGGGCCGCCGCCTTCTCATAGCCTTCGAACGCCGCCTTGCGGTTCTGCCGGTCGACGAAGATGAACCCTGCCGCGCGCATCGCACGCCCAAAGATCGGGATGCGCTCGAGCTCGGCCTTGGCCACGAACTTGTAGTACTTCAACACCGACGCGATGGTGAAGACGTCGAACCATGAGACGTGGTTCGCGACGTACACGCACGGCCCGGCGGGTGCCTCGCCTTCGCGGTGGACCACCACACGCACCCCGGCCGCCTTGCAGAGCAACCACCCCCAGACGCGCGGCGCGATGTCGAACACCCCGCCGGGCACGTCACGCGCCCCAACGAGCGCGGCGAGGATCACCACCGCCCCGATGATGGGGGTCGCGACGGCGATCGTCAGGAGGACAAGGACTGTGCGCACTATCGCGAAAAGTGGTCATGCCCCCCGGGCAGGTCAACGCGCGCGCCGTCCTCGGTCGCGATGACTCGACCCACCTCGCTCGCACGCACCACCCCGATCCGTGTCAGCGGAACGCCGAAGGCTCGCGCGAAGGCGTCGACGTCGAGATCGCCCCGCACCACCACGACGAGTTCGTACTCCTCGCCCCCGCGCACCGCGGACTGCCAGCTGATGCCGGCGGGGCGCGGAATGCGTGTCACGTCGATCCTGAATTCGCAGCCGGATGCCGCGGCCAGGTGCGCGAGTTCGCTCGACAATCCGTCGGAAATGTCGATCGCCGCGACGGCGCCGCGCTCGCGGAGCCACAGCGCCTCGGCGATCCGCGCCCGCGGCGCAGCGAAGCGGTCCCGCGCCCAGGCAGTCGGGACGTCACCGCGCTCCCACGCCTCGATCGCCTGCTGTGGGCCGCCGAGGACCCCGGTCACGTAGATGGCGTCCCCGGGGCGTGCTCCCGCCCGCCCCAGCGGCTGGGCCCCACTACCGATCACAGTGAGACCGAGCACGAGGTGAGGAGAGCGGGTCAGGTCGCCGCCAATGATCCGGGCATGCGGACCCGCCTCGCGCACGGCGGCGCCAACCCCATCCGCAATCTCCTCCACGACGTCCCGCAGCTCCTCCGGGAGCCCGAGCGCCAGGAGTACCGCCCTCGGGGTCACCGCGGCCGCAGCGAGGTCACTGAGGGCCGCCACCGTCGCCCGGCGGGCGATCTCGCGCGGGCTGAGCCACTGTCGCTTGAAATGCACGCCCTCGATCGCCGAATCGGTCGAGGCAACGGCTTGCTCCCCGGCGGGTAGCTCCACGCGGCCGGCATCACTCCCGATGTTCGCGGCGAGGTCGCCCCACCGCGCGACCATGCGGCGCACGAGGTCGAACTCGGGGCCGGAACCCATGGCCACGTGGTCAGGCACGCGGCACCACCCGGGAAAGCCGCCCCAGGACAAACTCGGCGGGTTCGGCGGGGCGCTCAGCCCATGCCGCGGGGAGCGAACCGATCACGTGGTCGAGCGTCAGTCCTCGCCACGGGCCGCCCCCCGTCGCCAGTTCGGCTGCGCGGCCGTGTACCGATGCCGCGACGACCGCACCCGTGCATCCTTCGCCCAACTGCGCGAGCAGCGCGCCGGCCATTCCGGAGAGCAGGTCTCCACTCCCGCCGACGCCGAGAACCGGGCCTCCGCGCGGAACAACGAAGGTCCGTTCCCCATCGGACACGAGCGACGGCACCCCCTTGAGGAGCACCGCGCACCCGGCCTTTGCCACGAGTGCAGTCACCGCCGTGAACGGATCCGAGCGCACCTCGTCGACTCCGCACTCGAGCAACCTCCCGGCCTCTGCGGCGTGCGGAGTGAGCAGGGTGACGCGGCCCGCTCGAACAGCCGTGAATTCCTCAAGGCGGCCAACGAGCGCCGTGAGGGCATCGGCATCGACCACAACCGGGCCTGGAAAAGCGGTCAACCAGCCCAGGAGGGCCTCGCGCGCGGCCGCGATGCCGAAGCCCGGACCTATGACCATGGCGTGCCCCCATCGCAGGTCATCGGCCGACGGAACGGAATCCGGCCATCGGAGGGCGGTCGCTTGCGGCGCACCAGCGTTCACTGCGCCGAGGGACGTTGGGTGGACATAGCAGCGCACCATCCCGACGCCGGAGCCGAAGGCGCCCCGGGCCGACAGGATTGTAGCTCCGGCCATCCCTTCGCCCCCGCCGACGATGATGAGCCGGCGGCGCTCGTTCTTGGTGGCGAGGGCGCCGGGCTCCGGAGCGGCCGCGTGAACCCAACGGTCTTCTGGCGCCACTGGCACCGCCCCGGGTGCTGGCAGCCCGATGTCGAGGCAGCTCAGTTCACCGACGAGGTCGCGCCGAAAGAGCTGCCCCTGTTTCCAGCTTCCGAAGGTCACGGTGAGGTCGGCTGCGGGGCAGCCTTCCGCAGCGGCACCGGTGGTCGCGTCGAGCCCGGACGGAAGGTCGACCGCAACCCGGATGGCGCTCGAGGCACCCCGGATGATCTCGATCAGCTCCCGGATTTCCGGGCGGTACTCCCCAGCGGCACCGGTACCAAGGACGGCGTCGAGCACTACATGTGGATTCTCGACGACACCGGCTATTTCGTTTGGGCAGAGGGATTTGGCCCTCGCGGCGTCATCCGTCTTTGGAGACGCCCCACTCACCCGAACCGTGCAGCCGGCGCGGGCGAGTGCAGCGGCCGCAACCCAGCCGTCGCCGCCGTTGTTGCCGGGGCCGACCACGACCTGAATGGGCCGTTGCCGCAGGTCGGGCACCGTCCCCAAAAGCAGATGCGCCAGGCGGTCCCCCGCCCGGCGCATCAATTCGAACGACTCGGTGCCGGCGTCGATGGCTGCTCGATCGAGTGCCCGAGCCTGCTCTGCGGTGAGGACCGGGATCAGCCGGCGGTCCCAGGACGTCACGATTGGACGGCTACTTCTGGGACTGCCCCACCGTACGACCAAACGAGATCTCACCGTTGTCGATCCGGATATTGAATCCACAGTCTGGATTGCTGCAGACCCAAGCCTTGTAGGTGATGGGGGCACCGTCACGTCCATAGTCCGACAGCGGGAGCATGACGCCTTTCCCGCACTTGATGCATGATGTGAAGTTGTTCATTTCCCGACCCGCGCCCTCCCGGCGCACATGATGTTCTTCCCTAGCTGAGATGGGCTGCGCTCCAGGGGTACGTACCATCGAAGGCGGTGTCGAAATCGAACACCCGCTCGAAATCCCTTCGGCTATCAGACGGCTGGCTCATGAGCAGGCCGAGCTCAACCATGGTGAAGACAATATCCCCGATGTCTTCGGTACAGCCCACGCCCCAGTGCTCTAGCACGAGGCGTGCCGTCACCCCGAAGCGCTCGAGGGCGAGGTCCCGGACCGCCGACGCGAGTTCGCGACCATCCACATGGCGACGCTCCGTGAGACGGGTCTGGTGAAACTCGAGCGCCGCCAGGACAAACAGGTAGGCGTGCTCGTGGAACCGGGTCTCGCGGGCCCGGATCTGATCCCAGATTCCCTCCCGAAACGCAATCTCGGGCACGTGATGTCCAGTCAGCGTGAGTGAAGCGGAAAACCGCCGATGATCGGGCGGAATTATGCCCCCCGGGGAGGCCATGCACAATGCCGCTCGCCTGCTGAAGTCTCGGCGCTTCCTTCATGTGCTTGACGGACAGAGGGACCGAAGGAGAGACTCCGGACTGACCTTCGCCCCCTGAATCTCATGCGTCGCCTGGCTGCATGTCTCGCGCTCTTTCTCGTCGTTAGGCCCGGGGGCGCGCAAACCGCGCCGCCGACCCTGCCTTGGCCTCCGGTCGCGACGTTTTCCATCCTGGGATACGACCCGGAAACCGGGGAGGTCGGTGCGGCCGTCCAGAGCCGCGTCTTTTCGGTGGGCAACGGCGTGTTGTGGGCGGAGGCCGGGGTTGGCGTCGTGGCGACGCAGGCCATTGTCGACGTGAGTTACGGCCCACAGGCGCTCGCCTTGTTGCGCCAAGGCATGAAACCTACGGATGTCGTGCAGCGCGTCTGGGGCAACGACCCCGATCCGCGCCCCGAGCAGTGGACGAAGTTTGGCCGCCAGTTTTCCGTGATGAACGCGCAAGGTGAAGTCGCGACCTACACCGGGCCGAAGGCGAGCACCTGGGCAGGACACAAGATCGGGAAGTTCTGTTCCGCGCAGGGCAACATCCTCGCGGGGGAAGCAGTCGTGAACGACATGGTCGCCGCGTTCGAGCGGACGACGGGCCACCTCAGCCTGCGCCTCCAGGCCGCGCTCGAAGCGGGCCAGGCCGCAGGCGGCGATACGCGCGGCATGCAGTCGGCAGCGATGCTCATCGTCAAGAAGGACGGCGGGGTGTGGTTGCATAACGACGTCGTGCTCCGGCTGCAGGTGGATGACAATCCGGAACCGATCAAGGAACTGCGACGCCTGGTCGAGAAGGCGGCGGAGCAACGGTCACGCACCCGTCGATGACCCAGGGCGAGACAGGAGGATTCACGTCGCGACTCGCGCTCCGCGGGAGCCTGGCGGCGGCACTGACGTTCGGTGTCGCCGAGGCCGCGAACGCGATCCGTCGGCATCGCCTCGATCACCTCCCCACCGGGGAGTACGTCGCTGGCGAGGTGTTCTGGATGACCCCCGTGGCGGCGGTTGTGTCGCTGGCGGTGGTCGCCGCGGTGTACCTCGGGCTCAATGCCCTGTTTCCCCGCCGCGCCGAGCGCGCCCCCGCCGTGCTTGGCGTCGTCGTCGCGGTAGGCGCATTCGGGCTTTTGACCGCCATGGCGATCGGGCTCAGCTGGTGGTCGGCCCTGGTGCTCGGCGCCGGGCTCGGCGTCGCGGTGTATCGCGCCTTCGCGCGGTGGCCGAAGGTGATGGGCCTCCTGTCCAACGTGGGGATCGGCATTGGCCTGGCGATCGCGCTGGGTGCCACGTTCGTGCCCGAGCGGCTTCGGAGCCGTGAAGAGCAGGCACGTTACGCGAACCTTGCCGCCGCACCGGATGTCCCGAACGTGCTGGTGTTGATCTGGGACACGGCACGCGCGCAGAACATGTCGCTCTATGGCTATGGTCGGCCCACGACGCCAGTCCTCGACAGCCTCGCGAAGCACGGCATGGTGTTCGACCGGGCGTTTGCCACGGCGCCATGGTCCCTCCCCTCCCATGCGTCAATCTTCACCGGTCGATACCCTAACGAGTTGACGGCCGGCCCCCGCATCCCGCTGGACGGGGAGTCGCCCACCATCGCCGGGGCCTTTGCGGCGCGGGGCTATGCGACGGCGGGCATGACGGCGAACCTGTTCTACGGCTCACCCGATTACGGCATCGACCGCGGCTTTGCCCGCTACGACGCGCGCCCGCCGATCAACTGGCGGTCGATCGCCCACACCTGGATCCTCGCGCGTCGCGCCGTCATGCTGACGCGACAAGCGATGGGCAACCACGACACGCTGCTGCGACGCCGCGCGGACCACGTGAATGCCTCGTTCCTCTCGTGGCTGGACGACCGTGGTGACCGCCCGTTCATGGCCGCGCTCAATTACTTCGACGCCCACGAGCCGTATCGGGCCCCGGCGCCCTTCGACACCCTCTTTGCCCCCCCGGGGACGCGGTACTGGGCCGATGAAACGCTCACGTCGGCCGACACGTCGGTGGTCCGCCAGCTGCGCGACATGTACGACGGCGGGATTGCCTACGCGGATCACTCGCTGGGCCAGTTGCTCCGGGCACTCCGCGAGCGGGGCAAGCTCGACCGCACGATCGTGATCGTGACGTCGGACCACGGCGAGGAATTTGGCGAGCGCGGGCCGACCTTGTTCGGGCACAATCGCAGCCTCTACCGGCAGGCCCTGCAGGTCCCGCT
>JAEUJK010000101.1 GCA_016794735.1 Gemmatimonadota bacterium
GCGGATCGCGTCGCGCAGTGGCCGCTCCGCCGGGTCCCCGACCGACTGCACGGTCGTGAAGCCACCCATGAGTGTTTGCCACGCCGCGTCCGCCATCCCGAGCGAGTGTTCGAGCGGCGACTCGGCTTCCGTGGCGATGCGCCCCGTGCGATCCCAGTGTGAATCCAGGTGCACGTGGGTGTCGATGAAGCCCGGCAAGAGCGTGTAGCCGCGCAGGTCGATGACGCGGCCGGGCACCGGTCCGCGAAGCGCCGTGATGCGGCCACCACTCACGCGCAGCTGAACGTTCCGCAGCGTGCCGCCCGTGCCGTCGAGCGCATAGTTCGCGAGGATGGTGACGGGAGTGGTGTCGCGAACGACGGACTGGGCGCCCACGGCAGGTGCCGTGGCGACGAGGAGAGCGGGCAGGAGACGCATGGGGCCCATCGTCGCGCCTGACCGCGCTCTCCGCAAGCTCAGGGGTTCACGCAGGCCGGTCCCGAGTAGATGCACCAGGTGCGATCACGCCACCACCGGAACTCCCGGTCGTCGAAGGAGCCGTGGCCATCCAGCCCCTTGAACAGGAAGGGCTCGTCACGATCGCGCGGGTCGCGAAAGCCGAACCCCTTGAGGATCACGCGACTGCGCACGTCCGGCGGAAAGACGTACTCCATCGCCGCCATGTTCTCCCACTTTCCCGCCGTGCGTTGCAGCGGGGTCTCCGGCGAGGTGAGGTGATCGTCGATCCACTCCAGCAGCGATCCGCGCGGCACGAGATCCAGCGCCAGCCATTGTGCCTCGCCAACCTCGATCCGCGGATGCAGCATCCCGTTGTAGAATCGCGTTTCCGGATGCCGCCGCATGTACGGGATCACCGTGCTCTCGAGGTCGGCGACGGTGGCGGCCGCACCAAGGAAGTAGAGCTTGTGCACCGGAAGCTGCGGCCACTCCTGCAACACCCGGGTCGCGATGATCGCACCCATCGAGTGGCCCACGAGGTTCAGTTGCGCCCGACACATGGTGGGGATCGCGCAGCGCACGGCCATGTGCGCCGCCAGCGAGTCCATCAGGATCGCGGTCGCGCCGGTGGCCGGCCGATACCCGGTGACGGTCGACCGTCGCGCCATGTCCTCCCGGCGCCGGAACATCGTCTGCGTGCGCCGCAGCATGTTCTCGTACGTCCCCGCCCCGAACCCGTCCACGAGTGGGCCGGTCACCAACGCCTTGGGGATCGCCGTGACGTATGCCGACACCGTGCGCCCCACCGTGCGCGGCAAGGTGGAGTGATAGTCGCCCAGGGTCAGGCGGAGGGAGTCGAACGTTTCCCCGCGCTCTTCGCGGTCCAGTGCGCGACGCACGTTGACCCGGCGGGCACGCACCTCGTCGGAAAAGGTCGGGCAGGCGTGGTCGCCGCGCGCGCGACGCACACTGTCCGACAACGCGCCGCGCCAGGTGGCACAGTAATCCGCAGCCTGCTGCAGCATGCCTAACGGGGCACGGGTCACCGCCCGTCCCAGATCGGCGGCGATGATCAGCGGCGCCGAGAGCCAT
>JAEUJK010000220.1 GCA_016794735.1 Gemmatimonadota bacterium
GCTCGTGGCGCCGGCCATGAACGACCGCATGTGGGAGCACCCCCAAACAACGAAAAACGTCGCGCACCTGCGGGAGATCGGGTACACGGTCCTCGATCCCGACACCGGTGACCTGGCCGTGGGGGAGGGGACGGGGCCTGGTCGATTGCCGGAACCCGACGCGGTCATGGCGCACGTCGGCCGCATGCTCGAAGGTGCCGGCGACCTCGCCGGTCGCCATGTGCTGGTCACGGCCGGGCCAACGCGTGAGGCGGTCGACCCGGTGCGCTTCATATCCAATCGCTCCAGCGGCAAGATGGGCGTCGCGCTCGCGGCGGCCGCGTGGCGTCGCGGTGCTCGCGTGACCCTCGTCTGCGGCCCGCTCGCCGTGGAGACGCCGGTGGGGGCTGAGGTAGTGGCCGTCGAATCGGTCGAGGAGATGCAATCCGCCGTTGCCGCAGCGCTCCCGGCGGCCGACGTGCTCGTGATGGCGGCCGCCCCCGCCGACTTCCGCCCGTCGTCGCTTGCACCGGAGAAGATCAAGAAGGCGACGGCGCCGGATGCGATCACGCTCACACCCACCGCCGACATCCTGCAGTCGACGCGGGCACAGCGTGGCGAACAGGCGATCGTCGTGGGATTCGCCCTCGAGACCGAGGACGTGCTAGCGAACGCGCGTCGCAAGCTCGAAGGAAAGGATCTCGACCTGATCGTTGTCAACGACGCACGCGAGTCCGGGGCAGGGTTCGGCGTCGACACCAATCGGGTGACGATCCTCGCGCGGGGTGGCGGCACGTGGGAACTGCCCCTCATGCCCAAGGGGGACGTGGCGGACGCGATCCTGGATCGCGTGGCGGGGCTGCTGCCGTGAGCGCTCGGGAGCGCCTGCGCAGCTTCCTCGAGCAGCGCCGCGAGATGGGGGAAACCGAGTTCGTTCTCGATTCACTCCATGTCGACGACGTGTTGCGCGTGCTGGGAGCGGGCGGGGCGGCGGAGATCGCACAGAAGGCGGCCGGACCGGAGCGGAGCGCGCCGGAGGCATCGCGATCTCCTGCGGCACCTCCTCCAGCGCCGCGACAGCCGGCGAGCACGGTGGGTGTGCCGCGGGACACGGGCGTCGAGCACGCGAATTGGCGCGACGCGCTACGGGCGATTGATTCGGGGCCGAGCGCCGAACGACCGACCGGGGGGGCCCCCCCCCGATCTCAAGATGCGAGCGTCGTGGCCGCGGAGCATCATCCTCCTGTCCCCAACCGTAGCAAGACTTCCAGCTCCCCTGTGTCCACCAACGCCGATCAACCCCTCGACCTCGCGTCGCTCGGGCCAGGCCTGTCCGTGGGTGGCCTCGGGGACGAGGGCTCGCACGCCGCCTCCGCCTGGAACAGCCTCGACGACATCGCCCGCGCCGTCGCCAGCTGCACACGCTGCAGCCTCTACTCAGGCGCCAAGAACCCCGTGCCCGGGCATGGCAATCCCAACGCGGACTTCGTGTGCGTGGGTGAAGCGCCCGGCGCGAACGAAGACGAGCAGGGGCTGCCGTTCGTGGGGCAGGCGGGCCAGCTGCTCACCAAGATCCTCGCCGCGATCAACCTCACGCGCGAGGATGTCTTCATTTGCAACGTCCTCAAGCACCGACCACCGGGAAATCGCAATCCCAATCCCGATGAAGTGCTCGCCTGCTCGCCCTACCTCGTGCGACAGATCGAGCTCCTTCGCCCGAAAGTCATCCTCGCCCTCGGCACGTTTGCGGCGCAAACACTATTGCAGACGCGGGAGCCAATCGGCAAACTCCGCGGCCGCCTGCACCGCTATCATGGCGTGCCCGTCATCGTGACCTACCATCCCGCGGCGCTGCTTCGCAACCCGTCGTGGAAGCGCCCGACCTGGGAAGATGTCCAGCTTGCTCGAAAGCTCTTCGATCGTGTCGTCGAACCCTGATCCATTTCGCGACCGGCGCCCTCCCTACTCCGAAGACGCGGAACAGGCGGTGCTCTCCGCGATGATGCTCGACCGGAACGCCATCGTGCGGGCCGGGGAGTTCTGCGATGAGACGATGTTCTACCGCGAGGGCCATCGGCGGATCTTCCGCGCGATCCTCGCCCTCAACGAACGCGGGTCCGTCGTCGACATCCTCACGCTCGCCGACGAACTGGCGCGCCGCGGGGAACTCGACGGGAGTGGAGGGAAGGATTACCTCGCCGTCCTCGTCGACGCCGTTCCCACGGCCGCGAACGTCGAGTACCACGCCAAGATCATCCGCGAGAAGGCGCTCGTCCGCCGCCTGATCGAGACCTCCACCGAGATCGTCACCGACGCCTTCGAGGGCCGCACGACCTCGGCCGACCTGCTCGATCGCGCGGAGCAGCGGATCTTCCAGATCAACCAGACGCGGAAGGCCGAGGGGTTCCACCGCATGAAGGAACTCCTCTGGACCGCGATGGAGCGGATCGAGGAGTTGTCGCGCCACGGCGGCGAGGTCACCGGCGCCCCGTCGGGCTTCACCGACCTCGACAAGCTCACCCTCGGCTTCCAGCCGAGCGAGTTGATCATCGTGGCGGCGCGGCCCTCCATGGGCAAGACGGCGTTCGTGCTGAACGTCGCGCAGAACGCCGCCTTCGCGAGCACCCCGGTTGCCATCTTCTCGCTGGAAATGGCCAAGGAACAGCTCGTGACCCGTATGCTGGCCGCCGAGGGCTGGGTCGACGCACAAAAGCTGCGCAGCGGCAAGCTCACGCAGGACGACTTCCGCAACCTCGGCAAGGCCTCCGGCATCCTCGGCTCGCTGCCGATCTGGATCGACGATACGCCAGGCCTCACCGCACTCGAGATCCGGTCGCGCTGCCGGCGCCTCAAGGCCGAGAACAACATCGGCCTCATCATCATCGACTACCTGCAGCTCATCTCGGGCCCGGCCGACAGCGAAAGCCGGCAGCAGGAAATCTCGTACATCTCGCGTTCGCTCAAGATCCTCGCGCGCGAGCTGCAGGTGCCCGTGGTCTGCCTCTCGCAGCTCTCTCGTGCCCCCGAGCAGCGCACCGGCGACAACAAGAAGCCGCAGCTCTCCGACCTGCGTGAATCGGGCGCCATCGAGCAGGACGCCGACGTCGTCATGTTCCTCTATCGCCCGGAGTACTACGAGGGCGCGCACGACGAACGGGGCGAGCCGCGACGGCTGCAGGACGGCACCCCGCTGGAAGGACTCGCCGAGGTGATCGTCGGCAAGCAGCGCAACGGCCCCACCGACACCGTGCGGCTCTTCTTCCACAAGCGCTTCACGCGATTCGACAACTACACCGCGCGCCAGGAGTGAGCGTGCGGACGAGGTCGACCTTTCGCTGCACCGAGTGTGGCGCGGATCACGCCAAGTGGCAGGGACGCTGCGATGCGTGCGGCGAGTGGAATACGCTCGTGGAGGAGACCATCGCGCGACCCGCGCGCGGCGCCGCGGCGCCCGCGGCACCGGGCCGCGCCCCGCGTCCCACGCGGATCGCCGATGTGGATGGCGGCGTCACCGCTCGCATCCCCTCGGGCTCGCGCGAGCTGGACTTCGTGCTCGGCGGCGGGATCGTTCCCGGCTCGATGATCCTGGTCGGCGGGGAACCCGGGATCGGGAAGTCTACCTTGCTGTTGCAGGTGGCCGGGACGCTCGCCACCCGTGGCACCGTGCTGTACGTCTCGGGCGAGGAATCGGCGCTGCAGGTGAAGATGCGCGCCATGCGGCTTGGGGTCGGCGACGAGGCGTCACTCCTCTGCGCCACGGAACTCGAGGAGATCCTCGCGGCCGCGCGGGACGTGCGCCCGATGTTGATGATCGTCGACTCGATCCAGACCGTGGCCACTTCGGAGCTGGAAGGCGCACCGGGCAACGTGGGGCAGGTGCGGGAGTGCGCCGCACAGCTGATGCGCTTCGCGAAGTCGTCGGGTGCGGCCGTGGTCGTCGTTGGGCACGTCACGAAGGGTGGCGGCATCGCCGGGCCCAAGACCCTCGAGCACATCGTGGACACCGTCCTCTACTTCGAGGGTGAGGGCACCGCCGACCACCGCGTGTTGCGAGCGACGAAGAACCGCTTCGGATCGGTGGACGAAATCGCCGTCTTTCGCATGACGGAGCAGGGCCTGCAGGGGGTCGACAACCCGTCGGCGCTGTTCCTTGCGGACCGGGACGCCGGCTCGAGTGGCTCGGCCATCACGGCGCTCATGGAAGGGAGCCGCCCCGTCCTCGTGGAGGTGCAGGCGCTTGCGGCCAAGGCGGGGTTCGGCACGCCGCAACGGGTGGCCACCGGCTTCGACGGACGCCGCCTCGCCTTGCTCCTCGCCGTCCTCGACAAGCGGGCCGGCCTGTCCTATGCCACGCTCGACGTCTTCCTGAACGTCGTGGGCGGGCTGCGCATGGCGGAACCCGCGGGCGACCTGGCCGTGGTCGCGGCCCTGGCGTCGAGCGTGTACGACCGCCCGTTAGGCGGTGACGCGGTGTTCATCGGCGAGGTGGGGCTGGGCGGCGAGGTGCGCCCCGTGTCCCAGCTGGACCGCCGCCTCGCCGAGGCGTCGCAACTCGGCTTTCGCACCGCGTGGGTGGCCGGGCGCGCCGTGCCACGCAAGGCGCCGGAAGGGATCCGCGTGCAGGGGGTGTCGTCGTTAGGCGACCTGTTCGGCCGGCTCTTCGGGTAGCGCCATGCATCACCACGACGATACGCGCGCCCCCGGTGACCTCCCGCGCCAGACCACCCCGGACGAACTGCGACTCCCGGCCGACGCCGCGGCCGACGTCGGCGTCGTGATCGTCGCCGCGGGTTCGGGCACCCGCACCGGCGCGCGGGAACTCAAGCAGTTCCGCTGGGTGGGCGACAAACCCATGCTGCTCCACAGCGTGCAGGCCTTCCATCGCCGGGCCGATGTCGCCCTCGTCGTGGCGGTGCTCCCGCGCTCCCACGCCGGGGACCCGCCGCCCTGGCTCTTCCAGTGCGACGTCGATCGCCTGCTCGTCTCGGTCGGGGGACGCGAGCGCATGGAATCCGTGTGGAGCGGGATCGAGGACATGCCTGACGAGGCCGAGATCGTCGTCATCCACGACGCCGCCCGCCCGCTCGTGACCGACGAGACCATCGCCGCCGTCATCGCCGAGGCGCGCGCCGGGCGCGGGGCGATCGCTGCGCTGCCCGTCGTGGACACACTCAAGGAAGTCGACGCCAGCGGGCGCATCGTGCGAACCGTCGATCGCACCAACTTGTGGCGCGCCCAGACCCCGCAGGCCTTCCCGCGCGCGATGATCGAGCAGGCCCACCTCGAGGCCCAACGTCGCGGCCTGGTCGCCACCGACGACGCCGCCCTCTGCGAACAGTTGGGGTTCGAGGTGGTCGTCGTGCGAGGCAGTGAGCGCGCGCTCAAGGTCACCGAGGAAGGGGACTTCCGCCGCGCCGAGCTGCTCGCCGGGCTCGAGCCGTGAGTACCCCGTCCCTCGCCGTGCCGTTCTGGTCGGCGGACGAGGTCGAGGCGTCGCTGAGTGGCACGATCCGCCACCTGCAGGAGGGCGGGGTCCTCGCCTATCCCACAGAAACGCTCTACGGCTTCGGGACCGCCGTGAATCGCGAGGCCGTCGAGGTTCTCGTGCAGCTCAAGCAACGCCCGGCTGCCAAGCCCTTCCTCCTGCTCATTGCCGGGAGTGACATGCTCTCCCGGCTTGGGCTTCACCTCACGCGTGAGGCATCCATCCTGGCGGCGCGGCACTGGCCGGGCCCCGTGACCCTCGTCCTTCCCGGTGGTGAAAAGCGCGTGCCCGACCGCCTGCGTGGCCCCGAAGGCGGTGTCGCCGTGCGCTGGACCCCGCACCCCGGACTCCAACGCCTGCTGCGGGCGTACGGCGATCCCATCACCAGCACCAGCGCCAACCGCCCGCGCGAGGCGCCCGCGATGTCCGCGTTCGAGATCCTCGAGCAGTGGCCCGGACCGGTCGCCGCAGGGACAATTCGCGTCCTCGACGGTGGGCGCCTGCAGCCCTCGGAAGCGTCCACCGTCGTCGACTGCGTCGGCGCTCGCCCCCGCGTGATTCGACCGGGCGCGATCCCCGCAGCGGTCCTGCGCGAGTCCCTCCCCACGCTGATCGGGGACAAGTAGGTCCCCGGGGTTCCGCCGGGTGACTAGCTTCCCCCACGGCCCCGTCTGCCCTCGCGTGAAGATCCTCTTCGTCTGCACCGGAAACACCTGCCGATCGCCCCTTGCCGAGGTGATTGCGCGCCGTGAGGTCATCGCCCGCGGCTGGCTCGACGTCGAGGTGGAGAGTGCCGGGACGAGCGCAAACCCGGGATCACCGGCGTCCGACGGATCGCTCCTCGTCGCCCTGGAGCATGGGCTCGACCTCGGCGCTCACCAGGCGCGTCCGCTCACGCGCGCGCTCATCGGCAACGCCGACCTGATCCTCACGATGTCCGCGTCCCACCTGGGCGCCGTGCGGGCGATGGGTGG
>JAEUJK010000125.1 GCA_016794735.1 Gemmatimonadota bacterium
AGGATCCCGGCGACCATGCGCATCGTCGTCGTCTTGCCGGCGCCGTTGGGGCCGAGGAAGCCGAACAACTCGCCCTTGGGCACCACCAGGTCGAGCCGGTCGACTGCCGTGAACGACCCGTAGGTCTTCGTGAGTTGCGTAATCTCGATCATGGACGCTGGCGGTCGAGGACGGACAGGGTGGCGCGCGAGAGCAGTCGGTCGAGTTCGGGGAGCAGGGTCGGGCTCCCGATGAGGAGGCGCAGGTGGGAAGCGTCGGCTGGCACGACGCCGCGTTGCAGGTCCACCGGGGTCCACGCCCCGGCGACCCACGCCTCCGCCCACGGGTGCGGCGTGAGGCCTTCCTCGGTGGCGAGCATGCCCAACACGGGGCGTGCAGGAATGCCGCTGGCCCGGGCGAGGGCAACCCACAGGTTGACCCGATGCGCTGCTTGACCAGCGCGCGATCGATACGCGGCGGCGGCACTCGGGGGCGTGGGCGTCGGATCCTCGAGGATCGAGTCCGCGACCCAGCGCGCGAGCGTGCGCGCGGTGGTGAGCGGGTCCGGCTCGCGGGCGCGGAGCTTCTTCGCGGCGGCCACCAGCACCGGCGACTCGACCTCGATGAACGGCTCGACCTGCAGCTCGTGCGCGAAACGGGCGCGATGGTCACGCTGGGGCGGCAGCCAGTAGCCGCTGACGCCGGGGCGCAGCGGTGTGGGCGCCACGCGAATCGTGTCTCCGGAGACCCGCTGCCAATCACTGGTCACCTGCAACCGATCCAGTGGGAGGCCGGCCACACGCACCGCCAGGCGCGACAATGCGCTGCCGCGCACCGGACCGGCCGAGGTGCTGGAGCCGTCGGACGCGCTGGCTCCACTGCGCCAGTTCTCGAAGGCGATTTCGTAGGCGGTGCGGCGTTCGCGACCGCGCGTGCCCGTGGTCGCCACGAGTTGCCCCGTTTCGTCCACCCAGGCATCGATGCCGCCCGCCGCGTTCGACGCATCCACGACGTGCCACGCCGTGACGGTGTCGGCATGCACACCACGCCAGCGACGCGCCCCGGCGTCCCAGGCAGCGGAGTCCACGACGATCAGCGTGCTCTCCGCGCGGATCCGCACGTTCGTGCTGCGCACCTGCAGGGTCGCGGGGTCGAACACATCCCAGCGGTAGGAATCGCCCGGCGATGGGGAAGGGCCGAGCGCAACAACCGTCGGCACCAGGAAGGGTACGAGCAGCGGAGGACGGAAGGTCAGTCGCGTCGTGTCGGCCCCGCCGTCGCGCTGGCGCACGACGCGCAACACGGAGTCGTCCACGACGGTCACGCTGGACGACGAAGCGCCGTCGCGCACCGTCAGCGAGCGCAGGAGGAGGGAACGCGACGCGTGCACCACGAGCTGGTGGACCCGACGGCCACCGGGCGCCGACGCGTCATCGGTGACCGCGTAGTCGGTCACCTGCAGTCCCGCCGGCACGGTGTCGGTGGTCAGTGAAGAGAACCCGACATGTCGTCCGTCGCGTTCGATGAGCGAATACCCCGTCACGGGTGAAACGCGAATCGCGGCCTCGGCGAGGCGCTCCACGTCCGTGCGCGAGAGTTCGCGCTGGGCGAGCGCGCCGAGCCCGATCCCCCAGGCGGCCAGGATCGACACTGCCACGATGCCGCGCCCGTTCATGGACGGCCTCCGGTGGGAAAGGCGGCGGCCTCTTCGTCGTTCTCGACGACGAACGTGACCTGCAACGCCGACTTTGGTGCAACCCGCGGGGACCACGCACGAATGGCGTCGATCATGGCGCGGGCCGAGGTCTCGATGTCGAGGTTCCCCGCGCCGAGCCCAAGGGGCATCACCGCCACGTTGCGCAGGCCCCAGTCGGCCGCACGCTGGAGCACGCTCGTCATGGCGCGCTGCACGCCGGAAGCGGTGACCCGTTCGTCGCGCGTCATCACCACGGCGTGGATAAGGAGCCGGGCTTCCAAGGCGCCGGCCTGCGTGACCACCGCGGCGCCGACGTCGAGGCGGTCGGCCTGCGGGGCGTGCGCCAGCACGTCCGGACCTGCGCAGCTCTCCACGCGTCGGCCAAGCGTGGTCGTTGCGCGCAGCGCCTCGTTCACGGGGCGCGCGAGTGCGTCGCACGCCACAAACGCCGGGTCGTCCACGGCGACCGACCAGGAGACGTTAGGCGCCGCTGCCTGGCGGGCCGCAAGTGAT
>JAEUJK010000160.1 GCA_016794735.1 Gemmatimonadota bacterium
AACCCGTTCGCCTTCCCGGTCCGCCAGCCCGATGGCAGCTGGGTCGAGGTCGACCGGTCGAATGAACTCCTCACGACCATCGAGCGCCTCGGCATCGATGCGATCATCACCATCGGGGGCGACGGCTCGCTGCGCATCGGCCAGCAACTCCACGAGCGTGGCGTGAAGATCGTCGGTGTACCGAAGACCATCGACAACGACGTGGCCGGGACGATCACGACCTTCGGCTTCGACACAGCCGTGAGCACGGCCATCGAGGCGATCGACAAGCTCCACACCACCGCGGAGTCCCATGAGCGCGTGATCGTGATGGAGGTCATGGGGCGGCACGCGGGGTTCATCGCGCTCCATGCCGGCGTCGCCGCAACGGCCGACGTGATCCTGATTCCCGAGGTGCCGTTCGATATCGAGAAGGTCTGCGCGAAGGTGCGCTCCCGGGATCGATCGGGGCAGCGTTTCTCCATCGTCGTGGTGGCCGAGGGGGCGTTTCCCATTGGTGGCCAGGAAGCGATCATGGGCACTTCGCTCCCCGGCCAGGACACCCGCGTGGGCGGCATCGCGGGGCGGATTGCGTGGGAGATCCAGGAACGCACCGGGAAGGAGTCGCGCTCGCTGGTGCTCGGGCACCTGCAGCGA
Source organism: Gemmatimonadota bacterium (assembly GCA_016794735.1). Classification (GTDB taxonomy): domain Bacteria; phylum Gemmatimonadota; class Gemmatimonadetes; order Gemmatimonadales; family Gemmatimonadaceae; genus RBC101. Next base: position 637 of record JAEUJK010000160.1, read on the forward strand.
GGGGGCTCACCCACCGGGTACGACCGGCTGTTGGCCACCCGATTCGGCGGCGCCGCCGTGGAGGCGGTCGAACAGGAGAAGTGGGGGCACATGGTGGCCCTCCAGTCTCCCCACATCGTGACGATCCCGATCAAGGAGGCGATTGGCTCACCCCGGCGCGTGGAGCTGACGCACGACATCGTGCGCACCGCCCGGGCCGCGGGAATCTCCTTCGGCGACTAGGGAACAACGGCACAAGCACCGACGGGGCGGGTATCGAAGGCCAGGCAGGGGTGTCCCGGTGTCCCCAATGGGGCGTCCACCGGGACGGACGAGCGGGGCGGTTCGGGTGGGCCTGAGGTTGACAAGCGGTTCTGTCCCATATGTTTAGCCGTGTCGGCGCCGGTTCGGGCGTGTGGCACGTCGGGTGCAAATGACGGGTGAAGGCCGTGCCCTGGAGGGCAACACGATGTCGCGCTGGACGCTTGGTTCGCTGGTACTTGGAGGGATGCTGATCGCTGCCGCGCCCAGTGGGGCGGGGGCGCAGCAGTTGCGTTCCCTGGTGCCACCGCGCCGCGAGCAGCAGCCGGACATCCCCAAGGAGTACCGGCCGCCGCGCGGCATGTGCCGGATCTGGATCGAAGGGGTGCCGCCGGACAAACAGCCTGCCCCCACCGATTGCGCCACCGCGGTGAAGAACAAGCCGCGGAACGGTCGCGTGATCTTTGGCGAGGATGCCCGGGACGACTCCGAGGGCGACAAGAAGGACAAGGACAAGCCCAAGAAGCCGTAGCGGTTGTCGCGCTGCGTTAGGTTGACGCATGCGCAGCAACGTTCGCGATCGCTCGCTTCCCCCGGACCACGACGCGTTTGTCGCGGCTGAGCCGCCGACGGGTCGCATCATCGTCATCGCGCCGACGCGCGCCGCCTGCGAGACCATCGAACTCGCGCTCGGCCTCCACATCGACACCGTCCTCGAACGCGAACATGGGGACGACGTGCGCACCCTCGCGCGGGGCGGCCGTGGTTTTGGCATCGTGGCCGGAACGGGCACGGGCAAGACGCTCGCCGTGCGCCCCATCGCCGAAGCGATCCTCGGCACCACCGACCTGCGTGTAGGGGTGGTGAACCGGGAGCGGGAAGCCACGCCGGAAACGCCGTCGTGGAACGTGATCATCGTGACCACGGGAATCGCGCGGCGCTGGTTCATGGATGGCGACATCCTCGCTCGCGACACCCTGGTCATCGACGAAATCCACCAGACCTCCGCCGAGCTCGAGTTGTGCCTGGCGCTCGGGAAACGCGTGGGATGCCGGTTCATCTGGCTCTCCGCGACGGTGGATCCCTCGTTCTACGCGCGCTACCTGCAGGCCGCGGATGTCGTCCACTCGACCGCCTTCGACCCGGCGCGTGCGGCGGACGTGCGGGTCGTGCGGAAGGATCCGGCGGAGTTTCTCGACGACAAGTTCCTGCAGCAGGTGATGCGGGAGCGTCGCGGGGTCGGGATGTTCCTGCCCACGCGCGCCGCGGTCGAGCAGGTCGCTGCCGTGGTGGGGGACCGGTTCCGCCGCATCACGACGGCGTTCTACCATGGTGGCGAGCCGATCCGCGTGATCCGGCCGTTCCTGGAGGAAGGGGCGCCCAAGCCGTTCTTCCTCGCAATGACGGCGGCGGGACAAAGCGCCCTCAACATCAAGGGGCTCGACACGGTCATCATCGATGACACGCGTTTTGCCAACGTGGTGGAACGCGGGAAGAACGTGCTCACGCGCCTCCACCTGGGCACCAACGAGATCCTGCAGATGGCGGGTCGTGTGCACGGGCGCGTGGAAGGCGGCCGCGTGTACCTCCTCACCGACCGCGACATCGCCTTCGCGTCGCTCCGGCCCACGGCACCCGAGTTCCAGCTCGCCGGTGATTCCGAGCGGGTGGCCCTCACCTGCGCCGGGCTCGGTGTCCGCGCCGACACGCTCGACCTGCCGGTCGACCTCGATCGCGTCGCCTATCGCAAGGCGCTGGGCCGGCTGGAGGAGCGCGGGCTTGTCGAGGACGGGCGCCTCTCGCGGTACGGCCGCATCGTCGAGTCGTTGCCGGTGGAACGGCCGTGGGCCGAGCTGATCGCGCACGGGGACGACCGCCTGCTGCCGTACCTCGCCGTGATGGCGAGCATCGAGAGCCTCCACCGGATGACACGGGAGCAGCGCGACCTGACGGGGCTCGTCATCGCGGGGAGCGATCACCTCACGGCCTACAACGTGTATGCCGAAGCCTTCCGCAAGGCGGGGTACGTCGGCGAGGTGTACGGGTTGCCGCGGCACCTGTTCGACGAGGGGATGATCGCCACGTGGGCGGACCATCGGGGGGTGCTGGTGAAGGCGGTCGAGGATGC
>JAEUJK010000170.1 GCA_016794735.1 Gemmatimonadota bacterium
GCGGCGCGCGGCCTCCACAATCGCGTCGATCGATTCCTTCTTGGCGGCATCGATGAAGCCGCAGGTGTTCACGACGATCAGCTCAGCCCCATCGAGGCCGCTCGTCTCGCCGCCATGCGCGACCAGCTCGGCGACGTAGCGTTCCGTGTCGACCGTGTTCTTGTCGCAGCCTAACGTGACGACGTGGAAGCGCATCAGTAGCCGCGCTCGCGATCGACCACCCAGCGCGAAGGCAACCGCCCCGCCTCGAGGTCCCCGAGGCACTCGAGGAACCCGAGCCCCGCGCCGTCGGTGGTGGTGGGGCCGGACGCGTGCGGCGAGATCATGACCCGCGGATGGTTCCACAGGGGGCTCGTCGTCGGCAGCGGCTCGACCTCGAACACGTCGAGCGCAGCCCCGGAGAGCCACCCGGCATCGAGGGCCTCGGGCAGCGCGGACTCTTCCACCACCGCCCCGCGCCCGGCATTGAGCAGGACGGCGCCCCGGCAGCGCGACAGGATGTCGCGGCTGAACAGGTGATAGGTCGCGGGCGTGCTCGGGAGCGTGAGCACGATCCAGTCGGCCTCACCCACGAGGTGCGGCAATGCGGCCACCGGATAAACGGCACGGAAGGCGGGTTCATTGGTCCGCCCGGTGCGGGAGACACCCGTCACCTCACACCCAAGGCCACGAAAGGCGCGCGCCACCGCGCTCCCCACGTCACCGGTGCCGACGGCGAGCACCTTGGTGCCCGCCAGCATCGGGATCTCGCGGGCCTTCCATTCCCGCGCCGCCTGCGCCTGGGCCAGGCTCATCACCTCGAGGCGAAAGCACAGGGCCCGCGAGAGGGCCCATTCCGCGATCGCCGGCCCGAACGACTCCGGCGTGCGCGTGAGCAACACCTCGCGGCTGATCTCGACTGGCGCCATCCAGGCGTCGACCCCCGCGCCCGTGCAGTGCACCCAGCGGATGTTGCCGAGTGTTGGGGTCTGCGGCCTCCGGAAGCCGACATACACCTCACCCCAGGCGAGGTCGTCCGCGGAGATCGACGGGACCGGCGCACCACGCACCTCGAGCTCCGGGCGACGCGCCCGCAACCAGGCGGCCAGCTCGGCGTGGGCATTGGCGCCGATGACCACGCGGCGCGGGGCAAAAGGCAGCGCGAGCGTCATCAGCGGAAGTTGCCGAACTTGAGTTCGACGCCAAAGTCCTTGCCGCGCAGCAGGGCAATCGCCCCCTGCAATTCATCTTTCGACGGCGAGGCCACGCGCACCTGGTCGCCCTGGATGGACGCCTGCACCTTTTTGAGCTTGGCCTCCTTGATCGCGGCCGACACCTTCTTCGCGGTCTCGCCATCCAGCGCCATCTTGAGCCCCACGGTCTTCCGCACCGTGTCACCGCCCGCCGCGATGATCTCGCCCTCGTCGAGGTTCTTCACCGGCACCCCGCGCTTGATGAGCTTGGTGAGCAGCACATCGTACAGGGCGCGCATCTTGAAGTCGTCATCGGCGACGAGCTGGAGCTTGCCGTCGGCACGCGTGAAGGTGATCGAGGCCTTCGATCCCTTGAAGTCGTAGCGCTGGGCGATCTCCTTCTGCGCCTGGTTCACGGCGTTGTCGACCTCCTGCAGGTCGACCCCGGTGGTCACGTCGAACGAGTAGTTGTCAGCCATGGGG
>JAEUJK010000193.1 GCA_016794735.1 Gemmatimonadota bacterium
ACACTGCATCGCGCAGGTCAACTGCGATTCCCCGGGGTGCCGGTGGGCCACCGAGTTCATCGACGTCTCCCTCATGGAAGAGACCGAGGCCTGGTGCGCCGACGTGATCCGGGAGATCGCCGACAAGGAACTCAAGGGCGAGCGCCCCCACCAGGCGGGCGACTACTCGTTCAACAACATCGGGATCTCGTCGTTCTTCATGTTGTCCTCGACCATGAAGCACGAACACCGCGAGCAACTCGGGTACTACGCGGTCGGGGGGTGCGGTGCCAACATCGCCTGGCACACCGAGGAGGACCTGATCGACATCGCCGACAAGGACATCCTCCTGCGCGACATGAAGGTTTACCTCGCGGCCGTGATGGGCGTGGCCAACGCCACCGTCGCGCCGTTCAACTTCCGCGCGACCCTGCGCACCTTCCGCGAGGCGCTCGACCGCTACGAGGCCCCCCTCGACGGGCTCTACACGTTCACAGCAGCCCGCGCCGCGCTCACCGAGCTGGACGCGGCCCTCACCGCGTTCGCCCACCACATGGCCACCGTGTCCGAGCTGCCGGTGGCCGACGAGCGCACACGACGCACCAACCGTTCGATCCGGCGCCTCGCCCGCCTGCTCGTCCCGGTGAACTACACCCGCGGCCCGGAGTTCTTCCACGATCCCGCGGAGACGACGCCGGCACTCCCCGACCTCGCCATCGCGCTGGACGCACCCAACCTGCCCTCCACCCATCGCGGCTTCCTGCGTACCCACCTCATGCGCGGGGAGAACCGCCTCGTCGCCGCCCTGCGCGACGCGCGGCGCACCGTCGAGCGGGCGATGGCATGACCCGCTGGCGACTTTCCCGGGCGTGTGTCGCGCTCCTGTTCGTCGCCGGATGCGGCCGCGCCCCCTCCACCCCGGAGGGGACCCTCCGCCTCCCCATCATCAACGACCCGATCTTCAACCCGGTGATCGCCCCGGACCTCGGCTCGGTGATGGTGAACAAGGTGATCTACTCGGCGCTCGTGCGACCGGACACCGCGCTGCAGCCGACGCCCGACCTCGCGACGTCGTGGGAAATGGCTCCGGATGGTTTGTCCTGGACCTTCCACCTGCGCCCGGGGGTGAAGTGGCACGACGGCGCGCCGTTCACCGCGCGCGACGTCAAGTTCACCTTCGACCAGGTCCTCGATCTCTCGTCAGGCACCCGGCTGCGCTCCGACTTTGCGGCGGTGGAAGGGGTCGACGTGGTCGACTCGCTCACGGTGCGCTTTCGCCTCTCCGCCCCGTTTGCGCCGCTCCTGACCCTGCTCGGCTACAACGCCGGCATCCTTCCGGAGCACCTGCTGCGCGGCCAGCGACTGAGTGACGCCACCGCATTCAATCGCACCACCCCCATCGGCACCGGGCCCTTCCGCGTCACGCAGGTCACGCCGGGCGCCAGCGTGGTGCTCGAGCGGAATCCGCACTGGTACGGGACGGCCCCGGGACTCTCACGCATCGTCTTCAAGGTGGTCCCCGACGTCAACGCGCAGGTGGCCCAGCTGCGCGCGGGTGAACTCGAC
>JAEUJK010000226.1 GCA_016794735.1 Gemmatimonadota bacterium
GGTGGGCCGCGATCCGGGCCACTCCGACTTCAACCACGATGCCGACCAGCCGAAGTTCGCGGGGGCCGCGGTGTCGCGCCCGGACTCCAAGCTGCGGATCGTTGGTGGCGTGGAAATGGCCGACTCGTTGTCCGCCGTCGAACAGAAGGCCGGCCGCAATGTCGCGATCCGCGCCGACGAGGGTGAACACTTCCACTTCGGGCATGTCGGTCGCCTGCAGGATCGCGTGACCTTCCACGCCCTGGAGCACACGGACATCACGATCGGCAATGACGATGCCTTCGGGTACCATGTCGTCGTGCACGGCGGGCCGGATGACGGCTCGGATCCGCATGAACTCACGCGGATCGATGACGAGGTCGTCGTGAAGGACTGGGCCGTGGTCTTCCGGTCCAAGGTGGGCAAGGGCGTCGTCATCGGGACGCGTGCCTACGTCGATGGCTCGCACCTCGCGCCGGGCACCGTCGTGCCGGACCGCGCGATCATGATCAAGGACAAGATCGTCGGGTACGTGGAGTGGTAGTGGGGTCACGCCTTGCGTGACCTTGGGGGAGAGGGGGCAGGAGCGCTACGCGGACGGCGGTTGACTTTCGCCGACAGGGCCTGAGCTTGATCGAGGCCCCCGCGCTCCTTCCTCCTCTCCCTGTTTTCCATGCCGTCACGCCGTGAATTCTCCCGCACGTCCCTCGCCGCCCTCGGTGCGGCGGCCCTGGGGCGATGGCCGGTGATCGAGCGTCACGCCCACCAGGGCGTCCGCATCAACGGAGATCGGCTCAACGCCCACCTCAAGGCGCTCTCGGCGTTTGGAGCGAACCCGCAGGGCGGGGTGAGTCGCGTGGCCTACAGCGAGTACGACCGGCTTGGCCGCGAGTACGTGATGGGGCTGATGCGCGAGGCGGGGCTCACGGTGACGGTCGACACCGCCGGCAACATCCATGGGGCCCGGGCGGGCTCGGATCCCGCGAAGAAGCCGCTCTGGTTCGGGTCGCACGTGGATTCGGTCCCCGAAGGCGGCAACTACGATGGCCCGGTCGGGAGCCTCGGCGCGATCGAGGTGGCACAGACCCTCAAGGAGCGTGGCATCACGACGCGTCACCCGATCAATGTCGTGATCTTCCAGAACGAGGAAGGGGGCACGGTGGGCAGCCGCGCGATCGTGGGCGAGTTGCACGAGGCCGACCTCGACCTGGGCACGCGCAGCGGCAAGACGATCCGCAGCGGGATCACCTTCATCGGCGGCAATGTGCCGCGACTCGCCGAGGCGCAGCGCAAGGCCGGCGACGTCGCCGCCTACATCGAGCTGCACATCGAGCAGGGTGGCAACCTCGACAAGGAACAGCTCAACATTGGCGTGGTCGAGGGGATCGTCGGCATCGGGTGGTGGGACGTGACGATCGAGGGGTTTGCGAACCACGCCGGCACCACGGCCATGAACGACCGGCGCGATGCCATGCTCGCCTTTGCGCGCTATACCGACATGGTGAATCGCGTCGTCACGAGCGAACCGGGCCGACAGGTCGGGACGGTCGGGATGGTGATGGCGTTCCCCGGGGCGCGGAATGTCATCCCGGGCAAGGTGCAGTGTTCGCTCGAACTGCGTGATCTCGACAATGCCAAGATCACGCGGTTGTTCGAGCGCGTGCGCGCCGAGTGCGTGAAGATCGGCGAGGCGACCGGCACCACGTTTGCCTTCCAGTCGACGCACCAATCGGCCTCGGCGATGTGCGATACCGGGATCATGTCCACGATCGCCGCGCAGGCGAGGGGATTGGGGCTCAGCCACCGCCAGATGCCGAGCGGCGCGGGCCACGACGCGCAACACATGGCCAAGGTCTGTCCGTCGGCGATGATCTTTGTGCCGAGCATCAAGGGGATCTCACACGCGCCGCAGGAGTTCTCCACGCCACAAGACATCACCAACGGTGCCAACGTGCTCCTCCAGACGGTGCTCGCCCTCGACGCGAAGTAGAACAAAGCGCGCGGGTTGTCCGTAGAACGGTTCTGCCCACCCGCTCCCTGTCGTCATGCGTCGCCTGTGTGTTGCCGCCGTCCTGGTCGTTCTCGCCAACCCGGTCTCCCTTTCGTCCCAGTCGCGTGAGGCAGGGGGGCGCGCGCGGGTGGAGCGGACTGACCAACCGGTGGTCGTCGACGGGCGCGATACGGATGCGGTGTGGTCGCGGGCGCAGCGGGTGGACGAGTTCCGTCAGTTTGCCCCGACCGAGGATGGGGCGCCGACCTATCGCACCGAAGTGCGCGCGGCCTACGACGACCGTCGGCTGTACGTCTTTGTCCGCGCGTTCGACCCACATCCCGACAGCCTGCTCGCCCTCCTGAGCCGTCGCGACGTCCGGACGAATTCCGACCAACTCAAGATCATCATCGATGGGTATCGGGACCGGCGGACCGGGATCGAGCTGATGGTGAACCCGGCCGGGGTGAAGCGTGATGCCGCGATCTACAGTGACATCGTCGAGGACATGACCTGGGATGGGATCTGGGATGTGGGGGTCACGATCGACTCGCTGGGATGGACGGCGGAGTTTGCCGTGCCGTTCAGCCAGGTGCGGTTCAATGCGGGGACGTCCGGATTCGGCTTTGGTGTGTGGCGCGACATCGCGCGCCTGAATGAACGTGTCTCGTGGCCGACCTATCGCACGTCGAGCCAGACGTTGGCGTCGCAGCTCGGCACCCTCGAGGGCTTCACCGGGCTCACGCGTGCGAGCCGCCTGGAGTTGTTGCCCTACACGGTGACCAAGAACGTCACCGAGGTCACGCAGACCGGGTGGGATCATCCGCAGAAAGTCGCGGCCGGGATCGACGTGAAGTACGGGTTGACCTCGAACCTGACGCTGGATGCGACGGTCAATCCCGACTTCGGCCAGGTGGAAGCCGACCCCGCAATCCTGAACCTGACGGCGTTCGAGGTGCGCTTCGAGGAGCGGCGGCCTTTCTTCCAGGAAGGTGGTGGCCTCTTTCGGTGTGGCGGGCCGTGCGAGGGGATCTTCTATACCCGCCGCATCGGGCGCACGCCCCAGCTGCGCAGTGCCGCCGCGGATCCCGTGTCGACGACGATCCTGGGCGCCGGCAAGTTGACCGGACGGCTCGGCAACGGACTCTCGTTAGGCCTCGTGGAGGCGGTGACCCGTCGCGAGGTGGGGATCGGGGGGCGGACGATCGAGCCGCGCACCAACTACCTCGTGGCGCGTGCGGTGAAGGAGCTGCGGCAGGGGCGCTCGTCCTTCGGGCTGATGGCCACCGCGGTGAACCGCGACCTCGACGCCGAGACGTCACCCTTCCTGCGCCGTGATGCCTTTACGGTAGTGGCCCAGGGCTTTCACCGGTTTGCGCGGGAGAGCTGGGAAGTGATGGGGTACACCGGGCGGAACATCGTGCGCGGGAGCGAGGAAGCGATCGCCCGCACCCAGCTGAGTTCCGTCCACTACTACCAGCGCCCCGGGCACGAGGAGACGTTCGACCCGACGCGCACTTCGCTGGGGGGCGGCGTCATCGGCGGCAGCCTCTCCAAGCTTCGCGGGCAGGTGCGTTACAGCAATTTCGTGCGCGCGGCCGGTCCGGGACTCGAGCTGAATGACCTGGGGTTCGTCCCGCTGGTCAACGACATCTCGGTGCGCCAGACGTTGTCGTTCCAGGGGCTGCGTCCCACGCGACTGTACCGGCGCACGTTCAACTCGTTGACGAGTGAGCAGCACTGGACGACCGGGGGGCTCCCCGCGGGCTCCAACGTGACGCTGCACACGTCGGCGGAGTTCCCGAACTTCTGGGGGGCGGCGTTCACCTATCGACTCGTGGATATTGGCGCGTCGCACTGCATGTCGTGCGCGCGCGGGGGGCCGGCGGTTCGCCAGTCGGCCAAGCACGACTTCTCGATCAACATCCAGGGGGATCCGCGCCCGGCTTTTGTGCCCTCGCTCGACATCGGATTCGGCCATGGCGACGAGCAGAACTCCTATGGCATCGGCATCGGCGTGAACCTGGAGATGCGCATCGCGAGCCGATTCTCCATGAGCTTCGGGCCCAACTACGTGCATCGCAACGACGACCAGCAGTGGGTGGCCAACTTTGGCGCCGCCCTGAGCGACACCACGCACTACACCTTTGCACACATGCGCCAGCGAACCTACGGGTTCACGACGCGCGCCAACTGGACCCTGTCGCCCACCCTCTCGTTCCAGTTCTACGGCCAGCCGTTCCTCTCCACCGGCCACTTCACGGACTGGCGGGAACTCGCGAACCCGTTGGCCAGGGACTACGACGCGCGCTTCCGACGATATGGGGGTGGTGCCAACCCCCCCGGGTTCAACGTGAAGCAGTTCAACAGCAATGCGGTCGTGCGCTGGGAGTACCGCCCGGGGTCGGCGCTGTTCGTGGTGTGGCAGCAGGGCAGGGCCCAAGGTGACCGCAACATCGGCACCTTTGACTGGTCGCGCGACCTGCGGGACCTGTTCGACGCCCACCCGGACAACACGCTGCTGGTCAAGGCGAGTTGGTGGCTCAACCCGTAGTCGGCCCGAGTTGCCGACTCCCTGGTGCAGCGTTGCTGCACCGGGCGGGGGCCGGAGTCCACGGTGGGTCGGACATCGCCGTGTGACGCAGCTGACAAAAGCGCTCCGGTTGTGCGTGGGGTCACGGGCCCCACAGGCCGGATGCACCTGCCCGATTCCTGCGTTAGACGGGACGCCGACGCGAGATGCGTCCAGGCGCCCGACCTAACACGCAGGAGGAGTGGATGACCGGCAGGATTTCCCGTACCACCTTGGCGCTCGCCGGACTCGCGGCAGCCTTCGCCGCCCCGGCTCGCATGGAGGCCCAGGCCTGCACCGCCGGCCCCCTGAGCGCCTACCTCGCTTCTGCAGGGCTCGGGTGCACCTTCGGCCAGATCCGGATGAACCAGTTCAGCAGCGCGGCGCTGGCCGGCTCGTCCTCCAACATCTTCGTGAACCCGTTCACGATGCAGGGCCCGCCAGGGTATACCTGGGTCGGCTTCACGATCCGCTTCGGCTCGGGCCTGTCCTTCCAGAAGGAAAAGCCGCTCGACTTCGCGTTCTGGTCGAACGGGGCGCCGCTGTATGGCCTGCTCGCGCAGCAGAACCTCGTGGGGACGCCCACCTATGCGTCCACGCTCCGGGGCCGCCTGAATGCCGACGGCGGGACCTACCGCGCGTTCGATCGCGTCACCAACTCGCTGGCGCGCAATCTCCAGGCGTGCGGCAAGATTGGCGCGAACCCGCTGCAGTGCCAGACGGGCACCTCCGAGTGGTCCGGCACCGAACTGCCGGATGGCGATGACCGCTACCAGGTCGATGCCACGAGCTGGGTCGGACAGCCCGGCGTGCCGTACGACTACACCGTGGCGATGCTCGCTGACCAGTCGACCGTGGCACCGGAACCGGCGACGATCCTGCTGTTGTCGACGGGCCTCGGAGGCGTGGGGGCAATGGTCCGCCGTCGGAAGCGCGCCTAGCGAGAACGCGTTTTCGTTGGGGGGCGAGGGGGAGCAACGGGTCGCGGGGAGCGGCCCGTTGCTTTTTTTGCGGCGGTCTTTGCGGCGCCACGTGCCTCGCCCGGCGTCTTGCCGAGGTATCCGGGAATGGCGCGTCCCGCCGCGCAGCACTCGATGAGCGTGGCCAGGCGCCGCTCGCGTGTGGCCTCCTGCTTGGCGCTCACGACCCAGTGGGTCACCAGGCGCCGATAGCCGGCGGGCCGCGTCGACAACCAGCGCCATGCGGGCGCGTTGCGACGAAAGGTGCGTTCCATCGCCGGGGTGAACTCCGCGGGCGGCCGCTCGAAGGCGTACTGATCGGGCGGGAGGACGTCGCGTCGTTCCCACGCCGCGAGGCCGGCGGGCATCATGCGACCGGCCTGCAGGAGCACCTCCACCTTGGCGCGGTTGACGCGGCTCCAGTAGCTCCGGGCCTTTCGTGGCGTGAAGCGGATGGAGAACGACCGCACGTCCACGGACCGACGCACGCCGTCGATCCAGCCAAAGCAGAGGGCCTCGTCGAGCGCTTCGGGATACGTAATCCCCGTGCGCCCCGAGTCCTTCTTGTAGAAGCCGAGTGTGAGCTCCGAGACGCTGGTATGGTGAGCGCCAAGCCAGTCGCGGAATGCGGCGGCCGTGGCGAAGTAGGTCGGTCGCGGGGGCTTCCGTGGGGGCATGGGTGATTCCGGGGCTCGTGGCGTGCCGACAGATTGCACTCACCTCCGCCGCCCATCAATGCATCGTCGAACCTTTGTCTCGAACGCCGCCATCCTTGGCGCCGCCGCTGCCCTCCGGCCTACGGCGTCTGGTGCCCAGCCCGCGCCGCGTCCGCTCGTGATGGATGCCATGGGCGAGTTGCGGAACGAATACGACGACGCGCTCATCCGCGACATGCTCGGCACGGGAATGCGCGCCATCACCGTCACCTTGTGCGACCCCAAGCCGACCGGGGCGGAAGGGCTTGAGCTGGCGATCGACGGCGTGGTCGAATACGACCGCATGATTGCCACGCGCGCGCGGTTCTTCCTCAAGGCCACGTCGGTGCGCCACATCGACGACGCACGTCGGCAAGGCAAGATGGCCGTGTTCTACCTCTTCCAGAACTCCGACCAGTTCGGGGATGACCTGGATCGTGTCGACCTGTTCTACCGGCTGGGCGTCCGCAGCTCGCAGGTGACGTACAACGACCGGAATCGCGTCGGCACCGGGTGTCGTGCAGGCGAGGATGGCGGCTTGACCCCGTTTGGTGCGCAGCTCGTCGAGAAGATGAACGCCATCGGGATGTTGGTGGATCTCTCGCACGCCAACCAGCGTACGATGGCCGAGACGGCCGCGGCGTCGCGGAAGCCGGTGATCATCTCCCATACGGCGTGCATGGCAGTGCACCAGAACATCCGGAATGCGTCGGACGACGTGTTGCGCGCGGTGGCGAAGACGGGCGGGGTGATCGGGATCTGCCAGATGCGCCCGTTCCTCACGACCAAGAAGTCCGACAACCTCCACGCCTACTTCGACCACATCGACCACGCGGTGAAGGTGGCCGGGATCGAGCACGT
>JAEUJK010000237.1 GCA_016794735.1 Gemmatimonadota bacterium
GCCACGGGTCGCCGCCACCTCGAGGTTGGACGATATTCCCGCCATGACCCCCACGCGTATCCTCGTCGCTGACGACCAGCCCGATGTTGTCGAGGCGCTGCGGCTGCTGCTCAAGAGCGAGGGGTATGGCATCGAGGCGGCGCACAGCCCGGCGGAGGCCGCCGCGCTCGTGGGGGCCCGCGACTTTGACGCGGCGCTGATCGACCTCAACTACACCCGCGACACGACCTCCGGCCGCGAGGGGCTGGAGTTGCTCGAGCGGATCCGCGCCTTCGACTCCAGCCTGCCGGTCATCGTGATGACGGCCTGGGCCAGCATCGACACCGCGGTGGAGGCCATGCGCCGCGGGGCGCAGGACTACATCGAGAAACCGTGGGACAACGGGCGCCTGTTGACCGTGGTGCGGAATGCCCTCGAGCTGGGTCGCGCCACCCGCCGCAACCAGCGCCTCGAGGGGGAAAACGCCGCGCTGCGGGACGCACGCAACACGACGTTTGTCGCCACGGCCCCGTCCATGCGGCCGGTCCTGCAGCTCATGGAACGGGTCGGCCCGTCCGATGCGAACGTCCTCATCACGGGCGAACACGGCACCGGGAAGGAACTCGTCGCCACCCTGCTCCATCGTTCCTCTGCACGCGCCGCAGGTCCGTTTGTCGCCGTCAACCTGGGTGGGATCGCCGACGGCGTGTTCGAAAGCGAGATGTTCGGCCACGTGAAGGGCGCGTTCACCGACGCACGGATGGATCGCGCGGGCCGCTTCGAGGTCGCCGAGGGCGGCACACTCTTCCTCGACGAGATCGCCAACCTCTCGGCGACGCAACAGGCCAAGCTCCTGCGCGTGTTGCAGTCCGGCGAATACGAACGCGTCGGTTCGTCCAAGGTGAAGCACGCCAACGTCCGCGTGGTGGCCGCCACCAACGCCGACGTCGACGCCGAGGTGCGCGCCGGTCGCTTTCGCGAGGACCTGCTCTTCCGGATCAATACCATTGAGCTGCGGCTCCCGGCGCTGCGCGACCGGCGCGAGGACATCGCCCCGCTCGCGCACGCGTACCTGGAAACGCACGCGCGCCGCTACCGAAAGGGGGTGCGGGGGTTCGAGCCGGCGGCAATGCAGGCGCTGCTGGAGCATCCCTGGCCGGGCAATGTCCGCGAACTGGGGCACGTGATCGAACGCGCCGTGCTGCTGGCCACCGGGGATGCGATCCGCCTCGGCGACCTCGCGTTGCGCGGTGCGACCTCGGTTCCCGTGCGACTGGAGGACCTCCCGCTCGAGGAGGTGGAGAAGATCCTCGTGCGAAAGGCCCTCGCGCGGCATGGAGGAAATGTCTCGCGCACCGCGAAGGCGCTGGGCCTCAGCCGGAGTGCGCTGTACCGTCGCCTCGAGCACTTCCACATCGAGGTGTCGGAGTCGGCGACGTGATCCCACGGCCGCCGCGGCCGCCCGCCCCCCACGAGCGCCGCGTCTTCCTCCTGGCCCTCTCGGCGGGGCTGCCCGGTGTCGTCGCCACCCTCGCACTCCTGGTGAACGGGGACTACCCCGCGCGAGTCACCTGGACGCTCGGTGGTTTTGTGCTCGGCACCTGGATCATCGTCACCCTGGTCCTGCGCGAGCGCATCGTGCGCCCCCTGCAGACGTTGTCGAACATGCTGGCGGCGTTGCGCGAAGGGGACTTCTCGCTACGCGCGCGGCTCTCGCATTCCGACGACGCCCTCGGGCTCGCCCTCATGGAGATCAACCTCCTGGGTGACACGCTGCGCTCCCAACGACTCGGCGCCCTGGAGGCCACGTCGCTGCTCCGTGCGGTGATGTCCGAGATCGACGTGGCCATTTTTGCGTTCGACGATGGCAGCCGGTTGCGCCTGGCCAACCGCGCGGGAGAGCGCCTGCTGGCGCAGCCATTCGACCGCCTGGTGGGGCGCACCGCGGAAGCGTTAGGCGTCGCCGAGTTCCTCACGGGGGCCACGCCGCGTGTGCACGACCGCGTCTTTCCGGAGCGACGCGGCCGCTGGGAAGTGCGTCGCACCACCTTCCGGCAGGAGGGACGGCCGCACCTGCTGCTCGTCGTCACCGACGTGACGAAGAGCCTTCGCGAGGAAGAGCTGCTGGCGTGGCAGCGCCTCGTCCGCGTGTTGAGCCACGAGATCAACAACTCGCTCGCGCCGATCAAGTCGATCGCCGGCACGCTGCAGGGGGTGACGGAACGCACGGTCACCGGCGAGGCACGCGACGACATGGCCCGCGGCCTCGAGGTCATCGCCTCGCGAGCGGAGGCCTTGCAGCGCTTCATGTCGTCGTATGCGCGTCTCGCGCGCCTCCCGGCGCCGGTGCGACGTCCCTTCGACCTTGGGGCACTCGCGCGACGCGCCGCGGGGCTGGAGGCGCGCGTGGAGGTGCGGGTGATCGACGGCCCCGTGGTGGAAGTGCGTGGCGACCCGGACCAGGTCGAGCAGGCACTCATCAACCTCGTGCGCAACGCCGCCGATGCCACGATGGAGACCAGGGGGAGTGTTCAGGTGCAGTGGTCGTCGGAAGGGCCGTGGGCAGAAGTGCTGGTCCTCGATGACGGGCCGGGCGTCGACGGCACGGCGAACCTGTTCATCCCCTTCTTCACCACGAAGCCCGAAGGTTCGGGGATCGGCCTCGTCCTTTCGCGACAGATCGCCGAAGGCCACGGTGGCTCGCTAAGCCTGGAGAACCGCACGGACCAGCGGGGCGCAGTCGCACGGCTCAGGCTGCCACTGTAGCTCAACGCGAGCACGAGCGCTGGTCTCACGGGGGCATTTCTGGAGCGGGCGCTGCCTGCATCGAAGTGTGAAGGCTTCTGGCATGAATCGATGCAGCGCCGGGAGGACCGCCGGGGGGCCCGTTCGTGTAAGCGATGGCCCGACAGGGGGTTAGGAATCCCTTACAACTGGGCATGTGACGTGCAGCGGGGGAGCGCATCGCCGACCTGGAGCCGAGCCAGATGCAGCACCGCATGCGTTGGATTCCCGCCATCCTGTTCATCGCCGCCTGCGGCGAGGGACCTTCGAGCCCCACCGAAGAAACGCGCCGCCTGATCCCGTCGCC
>JAEUJK010000238.1 GCA_016794735.1 Gemmatimonadota bacterium
CGGCGTCCTGCCGCCGGGTTTCCGCGGTTTGTCTGGCCGTGCGGAGGTCCTGATGAACCTCTCCGCGCGTGTCGCGGACGACCTCCAGCAGCCGTGGTCGCTGGAGTTCTCGATGATCGGCCGCCTGCGTGATGGCGTGGCCCCGTCTGCGGGGACGGCGGAGATGGCCCGACTCGGGCCACGGATCTACGAAGCGTTCCCGATGCGCGAAGGAACGGTCACGACCAGCAAGAACCCCCAACAGTGGACGGCAACGGCGCGCGCGCTCGACAGCATCCGCACGTCCGACCTGCTGCGTCGCTCCCTGCTCGTTCTGTTTGGGGCGGTGGCGCTGGTCCTGCTCATCGCATGCGTGAACCTCGCCAACCTCCTCCTCGCGCGTTCCCTCGCGCGGCGCCAGGAGATGGCCGTTCGCCTGGCGATCGGCGCACGACGTGGACGCATCATTCGACTGCTGATGACGGAGAGCCTGGTGCTTGCCTTCCTTGGTGGCGCGGTTGGGCTGGTGATCGCGTCCTTCGGGGCGCGCGCACTTGCTGCGGCCAACCCGCGGGAAACGCTCCAGGTCCAGGGATTGGAGGGCGGCGTGGGCGCCGTCGGCTTCGAGAGTGTGCAGCTGGATGGGCGCACCCTGCTGTTCGCCCTCGCGATCACGTTGCTGGTCGCGCTCGTGTTCGGCCTCGTACCCGCGTGGCGCTCCACGCGCACCAACCTCACCGGGGAGCTGCGCGACGGCGGCGCGGGGAGCGGCGTCGGCCGACGCACCGGCGTGGGGCGTCGGCTCCTGGTGGTGACCGAAGTGGCGCTGGCTGTCGTGCTGCTGGCCGGGTCGGGCCTGATGATCCGCAGCCTGGGCAACCTCCTGGCGGTGGATCCCGGCTTCGAGGCGCGCAACGTCCTGACGCTGCGGCTGTCACTTCCACCCGGGACCTTCGCCCCCGATTCCATGCCCGGGTTCTACGACGCGGTGCAGGAAGCGGTGGCCGCCGTGCCGGGTGTTGAACGCGTGGCGCTGGCCGACTGCCCTCCGCTCAACAACGGCTGCAATGGCACGGTGATGACCTTCCCCGACCGGCCGCAGAAGGCCACCGGGAATGCCATGGTAGGGGTGCACTGGGTATCGCCCGACTGGTTCCAGACCCTGGGTGTTCCCCTCAAGCGCGGTCGCGCGTTTTCGTCGGCGGACCGGCTGGGTGCCCCGCGCGTCGTGTTGCTGAACGAGGCGGCGGCGCAGCGGTACTTCCCCGGGGAAGACCCGGTGGGTCGGCGCGTGGCGGTGTGGCAGGGCGGCTTTCACGAGGGAGCGGAAGTGATCGGCATCGTTGGCGACGTCCGCTTTGGCACGATCGACTCGACGGCGCGTCCCGACGCGTTCATCTCGTACGGGCAGGCGCGCATTCCGCGCATGATGGTGTTTGCCAAGACCACCGGTGACCCGCGCGTCGTGATCGGTGCCGTGCGCGAGGCCGTGCGCCGCGTCGCCCCTTCTGCGCCCGTGTACGACGTGCGCACCCTCGAGGACCGTGTCGCACGGGCCGGCGCGCAGGCGCGGTTCAGCGCCGCGCTCCTCACGGCCTTCGCGGCCGTCGCGCTCACGCTCGCGGTGATCGGGATCTACGGGGTGATGTCGTTCGCGGTGGCACAGCGCACGCGTGAGCTCGGGATCCGCATGGCGTTAGGCGCCGCTGGTTCCACCGTACAGCGCCTGGTGCTGGGCGAAACCGCCCGCCTCGTGGCCCTCGGG
Source organism: Gemmatimonadota bacterium (assembly GCA_016794735.1). GTDB lineage: Bacteria > Gemmatimonadota > Gemmatimonadetes > Gemmatimonadales > Gemmatimonadaceae > RBC101. Next base: position 1,745 of record JAEUJK010000238.1, read on the forward strand.
CTTGTCCTTGGATTGGCAGCGGCGCTGGCCCTCACGCGCGCCTTGCGGGCCCTGCTCTTCGAGGTGACCACCACCGATCCACCCACGTACCTCGGACTCGGCCTCGTCCTCTGTGCCACCGCGTTTGTCGCCGGGTGGATCCCCGCGCGTCGTGCGGCGCGCGTGGACCCGGCGGGGGCACTACGCAACTGATCGCTGGATGGTGAG
>JAEUJK010000265.1 GCA_016794735.1 Gemmatimonadota bacterium
GCTGTTCCTGTATCGGGAGCGCGGTCGCTGGGGCACCGTGGCGCGTTCCCGCGACGAAGGGCTGCATGGCCGCAAGCCGGTCTTTCGCACCCTGCCCGCACTGGTGCGGAGCTACATGGACCCCTACGTCGACGGAGAGGGGCGGCTCGTCGGCTACGGGGTGACCAACCTCGATACCCTGGTCCGCCGCGACTGGCGACTCGCCACACACAGCGTGTGGGTGGTCGAGCGTGCCTTGATCGCGATGCCCCACACCCCGATCCACATGCCGGACGCGCGCTACGAGCGTGCGCTCCGCCGATTCCGAAGGTTCAAGGCGGCTCATCCAACCCCGACCGCCAGCGACTGGCGCAAACACCTGACACCCCAGGACCGGTTCTGGCTCTAGGGGGTTCCGAAATCGGTATCGGACTGGCAGTATTACCGCGCCTCTGGTCCGGTGAGCGATGGAGCGCCCCGGACCTACATATCCTGCCCAGCGGTCGCTCGCGTTCCCCGCCCCCCGAACGCCCGTCACCCTACCCTCCTTGAATCCGCCGGCCCCAACCGACCAGCGCAGTGTACCCACACCCGGCCCTGCCATGCCGGCGGTGGTCCCGTCGTCGGGTGACACCGACGGCCTGTGGCACTTCGAGTTCGATCCCCCGGTCCCGACCTCCCTGGGGACCGAGGAACAGGTCGAGTGGATCCTGCGGCACGGGCGCCTCGCGAGTTGCAGCGATGGACTCGCGCGCATGTACGGATATCGTCGGGCTGAGGAGTTCGTCGGGACGTCGATTCGCGAGATGCTCGTCGATGCAGACCAGAACGTCGACATGGTCCGCGAGTTCGTGCTCAATGGCTACCGGATCGACGGGGTCGAGTCGCTGGAGCGGAATGCCCTTGGCGCGGTCCGTCGCTTCCTCAATCATGGGCTCGGGATCGTGCGTGACGGGTTCCTCGTGGGCTCGTTCGGGTCGCAGACCGACGTCGCCGCACGGCTCGCCGTCGAGGCACAGATCCGCCAGGCCGACACGGTCGCCGCACTGAACCGCCTGGCCGGCGGGGTCGCCCACGACTTCAACAACCTGCTGACGACGATCCTCACGTCGGTGGACATGCTGGAAGACGTGCTGGAGCCCGGTCACTCGGCTCGGCCGGATTCCGCAGAGATCCGGCGCGCGGCGCGTCGTGGCGCCGAGCTGACGCGCCAGCTGCTCGCACTCAGCCAGCAGCAGGTGCTCGTCCCGCGGCCCACCGACCTCAACCTGGTCGTGCGACGCGCGCTGACCGCCTTTCGCCGCACCGTGCGCGAGGCGATCGAGGTCCGCGAAGTCACCCTCGCCGAGGCCGCCATCGCGACGGTCGATGGGGATGAACTCGAGCAGGTCCTCGTCACGCTGGTCAACTACGCGGCCGAGTCGATTCCGGGTGAAGGATCGATCGAACTTGCCGTTGAGCTCGTGCACAACCCGGAACTGCGCAGCGGAACGCCGGACAACCTTCCCCCCGGCACGTGGGTGGCGATCACGATCTCGGACAGCGGTCCACCGTTTGCCGCCGGGATGGGATCACACCTGTTCGAGCCGTTCTTTGGCGTCGCGCTGGCCGA
>JAEUJK010000294.1 GCA_016794735.1 Gemmatimonadota bacterium
CGCCCGCAGTCCCGCGTCTTCCTGCGGTTCGCGCGGGCCCTCCAGTCGCAGGACCCGCGAACGAATGGGGTCATCCGTGACCGCTCCGTGCGGTGGTCACTCAACGCCGGCGGTTCGGTGAGGTTCTTCTGATGCGATCCATGCTTCGTGCCCCGATCACCCTGGCTGCGGCGCTGGCGCTCGTCGCCCCGGCCGTCACCCACGCACAACTTCGCGTGAGCCCCAACGGGATCAACGTCGCCGCCCAGGGTGCGACGACGGCCATCCTCACGTATTCGGGCGTCCCCGGGGCCATGGCCGAGGGGTTGTTCTGCACCGAGGTGGTTCCCGCGACCCCGGCCACGGGGCTGCGTTGCGCGCCGGGATCGATCCTCGGGCAGCTCCCGGCGCGCTACGCGCGATCCACCGGCGCGATCGGCACCGTCACCGACGTGCTGACCGTCCCCGCCTCGGTGGCCCGCAGGGCCTACCAGTCCGCAGCAGCCGGTGGCGCGGGCGTCTTCTACTTCGTGCGCCGCTTCCGGGCGGACGACCTGGGCGAGGCGTTCGCCGCGGTGACGCTGCGCCTCGCGCGCGGCGGGGCACGCACCCCGCTCGCCGTCACCGACGTCAAGCTGCAGTTCCTCACCGAGGATCCGGTGCAGTACGTGGCCACGGGTGATGTGCCCTCGGAAGTGGAAGCGGTCATCCGGTACAACGGCAGCGGCCGGCTGTCCGGCCGATGGGAAGTGGTGTACCCGGGTGAGGTTCCGCCGGGTGAGCGCGAGCGGCGCACGGAGGTCCCGCCGTCGAATGACGCCGAGTTTGGCGACCGCCGCTACACGCAGCTGTCGCGATTCAACGTGTTCCTTCCGCCGACCGGTCAGGTGACGATTCCGGGGCCGGACGCGAGCCGGCTGCCGACGCTTTCCGATGGCGTGTACTACCTGCTGCTTCGTCTCGAGTCCGCGTTCGATGCGGAAAGCCCCATCGCCGGCGGCACGATCATCGGCGAGGACGGCCCCGTCGTCGAAGCCCAGGGACGCCTGGCCGGTGGCGCAGCGCCCTTCCCCCTTCCGGTGCTCTCGTATGTCGTCGGCAGCGGGAGTGCGACGACAGCAGCTCCGCGCCGCGCGGCGGACCTTCGGGTGCGACGCCCGGCAGCGGGCAGCGAGGCGCCAGCGGCGGCGCTGCGCTTTGTGTGGGCGGCCGACGGCGTCGCCGCGCAGTATCGTGTGGAAGTCGAGGGGCCGGCTGGGGAGCGGGTGCTCGCGGCGCTCGTCCCGTCACGGAACCGTGCCTACACGCCACCGCCATGGTTCGCCGCGCGGGCCCCGGAAGGCCAACTGCGCTGGCGTGTCCTCGCGCTGGATCGCCAGGGCCGCGCGATCGCTCGCAGCGAGTGGGCGTCGTTCAAGCTCGCGCCAGCTCGCCGTCGGTAAGACTCGCGTTCACGCTCGACGCCGTCGGGAGACTCCGTCTCGATCGACATCGCCTGAGGTGACGATGCCTCGAGGGACGGCGCTCAGGCGACGCCGTCGAGCGAACTCTCGCCGGTCACCTCACGACGCAGCCACGCGCGAGCCAGCAACCAGTCGCGCTGCACGGTCTTGAGCGAGACACCCAGGGACTCCGCCGTCTCCTCCAGCGTGAGTCCCCCGAAGAAGCGGCGCTCCACGACCTGCGCCGCACGGCGGTTCACCTGCTCGAGTCGCGTCAACGCCTCGTCGAGTGCCGCGAGTTCATCCGCCGCCTCCACCGTGAGGATGCTGTCCACATCGTCGAGCGACACGGGGACCACGCCGAGCCCGCGCTTCACGCGTTTTCGCGCGCGCGCATAGTCGATCAGCACGCGCCGCATCGACTGCGACGCCATCGCGAAGAAGTGGCTGCGGTCCTTTGGCGCCAGGTGCTCTCGCTCCGCCAGGCGGACATACGCCTCGTGCACGAGCGCGGTCGCGCCGAGCGTACTCCCGACGTCCTCGCGTCGCAGCTGCGCCCGCGCGAGCACCCGCATCTGGTCATAGACCAGCGGCAGGAGCCGATCGAGGGCCCCGGGCTCGCCAGCGCGAAGGCGCTCGAGGCACGCAGTGACGGAAGGTTCCGACATCCCGGAGGAGTTCATGAGAGTGGACCAAGCTCGGCAGGACGCGCATCTCGCGCAATACGGTCGGGGCCGGCACCGCACGCGGTACCGGCCCCGAAGGCTCGATCATCAGGCATTGTCGGACACCATGCCCGAACGCTCGGGCATTTCGCGCTACATCGAGGCCACCACCCGACGGCAACGGAGCGCGATCCCGGTGATTTCCTCGTCCGAGTGGTGGACGGCCAAGCCCGACGCGACCTGTCCCGAGGGGCAATACACCGCCGGATGCCACTGCGAGCAGTTGGTCTGGCGGAACTCCTCGTACGAACCCAGGGCGTTGACGGTGGCATCCGTCCCCACGGAGGCCGGATAGATGCGAATCCCCTTGAGCCGGTGGTTGTTGTTGTTGTTCGTGCAGACCGCGATACCGCGGAGGTAGTGGCGGGGATTTCCGTCGAAGACCACCGCCTTGTCGCTGGTGCTGAGCCCGTTCAGGAAGGAGAGCGCACCTTGAGGAAACTGAAAACCATCGGTGCAGATGTTCAGCTCCTCGTCTCCTTCGTCGCGGCTCCCCTGCTCCAGCGACTTCCCACTGATGGCGAGCGCGCAGGGCTTGTCGTAGTTCTCGCGTACGCGAACGCCTTGGACGCCCGTGGTCCCGGGGCCAAAGGCCACCCACGTGAGCTCGTCATCGCGAAAGCCGGAGACCGAGGTGACGTGAACCGGGTCGACCAGGGTCGGCCGCGTCACGATGGTCGCTGTGGTCCCGTTCGGGAGGGTCGTCGGGGGGATCTGCGCCCGGGCGATTCCGGTGGCCGCGCCGAGGGCGAGCAGTGCGTGTTGCAAGAGAAGGGAGACGGGACGCAAGCGCATGGGGATGGGTTGGCAAGGGGCGTTCGTCGGCCGACGGGTGCCCGTTCCCTTGTTCCGGCGCCAGAGCTGCCTCCGCTTGGACACAGCGGCTCGTGACTCGCGTCTGGAAGCGTTGCGCGCCCCGCTACATGTTCCCCCGGTCCTCTTGTCCCCTCCTCCATGAGACTCCCGCTCCTGATCGCCGCGCTCGCCACGGTGGGCGCCCCCGCGCTCTCCAGCGCCCAGCGTCCCCCGGATACCGTCTTCCTGGAAGACCTCACCTGGGACGAGGTCCGCGCCCTTCAGCAGGCGGGCACGCGCACGATCATCGTGGGCACCGCGGGGCAGGAACAGAAGGGGCCACACATGGTGATGGGCGAGCACAAGTACGTGCTCACCTGGACCACCGAGAAAATCGCCCGCACGATCGGCAAGGCGCTCGTGGCCCCGATCATCACGTATGTCCCGGAAGGCTCGTGGGAGAACCCGCGCGGCCACATGGCGATGGCCGGGACGATCACCCTTCCCGAAGACCGCTTCAAGGAACTGCTCACGCACACCGCCAAGAGCCTCAAGGCCGGCGGCTTCACGCACATCATCCTCATCGGCGACTCCGGCGGCAACCAGCGCGGGATGAGTGACGTCGCCACCGCGCTCAACGCCGAGTGGGCCGGCAGCGCGCGCGTGCATTTCATCGGCGACTACTACACGAAGGCCGGCGAGGACATGCGGAAGTGGCTCAACGGGCAGGGCTTCACCAATGAACAGATCGGCAGCCACGCCGGGATGCTCGACACGTCGGAACTCATGTACGTGAACCCGAAGCTCGTGCGGCCCGACAAGTTCGCCAACAACGGCGGCTTCCAGGGGAGCGGCGTGAGCGGCGACCCGACCAAGGCGAGTGCGAAGATCGGCGAAGGGCTGTTGAAGATCAAAGTCGAGAATGCCGTCGCGCAGATTCGCGCGTCGATGTCCGCTGGCACACAGGAGAACTGAGATGCGACCCCTCACGGCCCTCCTCGCCGCCGCGGCCATCACCACCGCCGCCCACGCGCAGCAGCCCCTCGGCGCCCCGTTCATCGAGGCGATGACCTGGACCGAGGTGCGCGATGCCATCGCGGCCGGCAAGAAGACGATCATCATCCCGACGGGCGGTACCGAGCAGAACGGACCGCACATGATCCTCGGGAAGCACAACTACATCGTCACCTTCGCCGCGGGTGAGATTGCCCGCGTCCTGGGCGACGCGCTCGTGGCGCCGACAGTGCAGTACGTCCCCGAGGGGGACTACACACGCGCAGGGTTTGGCGACAAGCCCGGCGTCATTTCGCTTCCCTCCCCGAGCTACGACCGCCTGCTCGACGCCGCGGTGCGCAGCCTCAAGGTGCATGGCTTCACCAACATCCTGCTGATCGGCGACAGTGGCGGGAACCAGGCGGGGATGACCGCCGTGGCCAACGCGCTCAATGCCGAATGGGCCGGCAGCGGCGTGAAGGTGTACGCGCTCGTGGACTACTACCAGAAGGGTCGCATCCTGATCCGCGACTACCTGCAGCAGAAGTACGGATGGGACAACGCCACGGTCGGCAGCCACGCCGGGACCAGCGACACCTCACAGCTGCTTTACGTCCACGCCGCCGGGATCCGCAAGAACAAGCTGGCGCCGAGCGGTGGCAGCCCGGATTCCGGGGTGAATGGCGACCCGACCAAGGCGAGCCCGGAGATCGGGAAGATCGCGATCGACTTCAAGGTGAACGCCGC
>JAEUJK010000321.1 GCA_016794735.1 Gemmatimonadota bacterium
ACCTCACCCACGAGATGCAGCCTCGGGGTGGAGGTCGGTTGGGGTGCCGCGGAGGCGAGGACAGGGGTCACGAGAGATCAGCGGGACAGTCCTCCATTGAACGCGGTCGTCGCTCCCAATGTTGATGAAACGTCACGCTACCGGCCCCGGAGTTCCCTCCAACCCGAGCGCGGGGGCAATGGACCGCATGGCGTCGATGACGAAGCGGATATGGGGCTCCAGTTCGACGCCAAGATCTGCCGCTCCGTTAACGACGTCCTCGCGATTCACCCCCCGGGCGAAGGCCTTGTCTTTCATCTTCTTCTGGACCGACCGCGGATCGACCTCGTGCACGCTCCGGCTCGGTCGCACCAGGGCCGTGGCGGTGATGAGCCCGGTCAGTTCGTCCACCGCGAAGAGGGCCTTGGCCATGCGGGTGACCCGGGGGACCCCCGAATAACTCGCGTGCCCGAGGATGGCCTCCAGGACGGGTTCGGGATACCCCAGCCCCCTCAGGATCCGGACCCCCTCGGCGGGGTGCTCCTGGTCGGGGGAGTGCGCGGCGTTGGGGAAGCGTTCGTAATCGAAGTCGTGCATGAGGCCCGCCAGCCCCCAGGCCTCCTCGTCCTCCCCGAAGTGCCGCGCGTAGGCCCGCATGGCCACTTCCACGGCGTACATGTGCTTGCGGAGCGAGTCTGACGCCGTGTACTCGCACATCAGGGCGTGGGCGGTGTCGCGGGAGGGGAGGGTCATCACTGCGGTGCGTGGTGGAGTTCGGGCGGGGAAAGTGCCTGCCGAGATGGGTTCAAACCAGAGGCGCGCAGGTGGATGTCCAACGCGCGTCCCCCTTCAGGTGATCCCATGCGTCACAGCATCGCGCTCCTGCTCGTCGCCACCGCCACGCTCCAGGCGCAGACCTCCCGACACGAACTGCGTGGCCGCCGGGTGGCGGTCTACAACCTCGTTGGCACCCTGCGCGTGGAGGGGGGCTCGGGGAGTGCGGTGAACGTGGAGCTGACGCGTCGCGGGCGCGACGCCTCTCGGTTGCGCGTCGAGAGCGGCGACGTCGACGGGACGGAGGCGTTGCGCGTCATCTACCCGGCCGACCGGGTGGTGGCCCCGGCCGAGTATCGTCGCGAGGGCCGCTGGGGGTGGCGTGGGCAGCGCATGAGCCGGCTTCGCGTGGAATCCGACGGGACGTTCGGCGATGGGTGGCGGTCCCGGGGTGATGACGTCGAGATCGTGAGCGAGGGGCGGGGGCTGGAGGCGGCCGCGGACCTGACGGTCTCGGTTCCGAAGGGCCAGCAGATCGCGCTGCACCTCGCGGTTGGCGAGGTGATCGTGCGGAACGTGGATGGCGAGATCGACGTCGACGTCCACGCGGCGTCGCTGGAGGCGTCCGGAACGTCGGGCGTGTTGCGCCTGGACACGGGGAGCGGCGAGGTCACGGTGCGTGACGCCCAGGGCGAGCTCGAAATCGACTCGGGATCCGGGAGCGTGCAGGTGACCGGGATGCGTGGTCGCGCACTCCGCATGGACACCGGATCGGGATCGCTCACGGCGACGCGCGTGGCGGTGGACGAACTCCGGCTGGACTCCGGCTCCGGGCGTGTGACGCTCCGCGATGTGCAGGCGCCCGACCTGACGGTAGACACGGGGAGTGGTGGCGTCGAGGTGGAGCTGACGGCCGATGTCGAGCGGATGATGGTCGAGTCCGGTTCCGGCGGGATCACGATCGGGATTCCGCGATCGCTCGGCGCCGAGATCGACGTGCGAACTGGGAGCGGCGGGATCGACCTCGACGTGCCGGTGACCGCCCGTCGCACGGAGCGCCGACGGTTGACCGGTACCGTCGGCGATGGAAAGGGCCGGATGGTCGTGGAGACCGGGTCCGGCGGGGTGCGCATCCGGGAGTCGGTGTCGCGCTAGCGACTCCCGGGGCTGTCGTCCTAGTGCTTGGTCTCGCCGGCGGCTGCCGGGGTGTGGGACGCGAACTTGGCGTTGGTCCACATCACGATGCCGTAGGCCATGACGAACAGGAGGACGGCGGTGACGATGAGGCCCTTGAACGCGGCCGGCTGGTCGTTGTGTTGCATGGAAGGAGAGGCAGGAGGCGGGTGGTGATTACTCGACCTTCGCCGAGATCAGCTCATCATTCTGGCGGATCTGCGGGAGGACGTCGAGGCCCTCGGTGATGTTGCCGAAGACGGTGTGGACGCCGTCGAGGTGCCGGGTGTTGGCTTCGGACAGGACCATGAAGAACTGCGAGCCGCCGGTGTCCTTGCCCGCGTGGGCCATGGAGAGGGCGCCGACCTTGTGCTTGCGCGGGTTCCCCTTGGTTTCGCACTTGATGGTGTAGCCGGGGCCGCCGGTGCCGACGGGTCCCTTGGCGGCGGCGCCGCCCTTGGAATACGGGTCGCCGCCCTGGACGACGAACTCCGGGATGACGCGGTGGAACTTCGTCCCGTCGTAGTAGCCGCTGTTGGCGAGCTTCTCGAAGTTGGCGACGGTGCCTGGGGCGTCCTGCTCGTAGAGCTCAGCGACGACGGTGCCGCGGGAGGTGACGATGGTGGCCTTCTTCATCGGGCGGGAATCGGGGTGATCGGGGTCGAGGGCGAAAGGTAGTCGCCGCCGGGGGGCCGGGCTACACGAGTGCGGAGGGGCATCGATCCCGGAGGGTGCAGTCGCCGCAGCGGGGTTTTCGCGCGTCGCAGACCCGGCGGCCGTGCCAGATGAGGAGGTGGGACAACAGGGCCCAGTGGTCGCGGGGAAAGGCGCGCATGAGGTCCTGCTCGACCTTCACGGGATCGGTTTCACTCGTTAGGCCCAGCCGGGTGGCGAGGCGCCCGACGTGTGTGTCGACGACGACGCCCTCGTTGATGGCGAAGGCATTGCCGAGCACGACGTTGGCGGTCTTGCGACCGACACCCGGGAGGGTGACGAGTTCGGCGATGGTCCGGGGGAGGGTGCCGCCGTGCCGTTCGGCGACGGCGGTGGCGGCGCCGTTGAGCGAGCGGGCCTTGGCGCGGAAGAACCCGGTGGAGCGGATGACGTTCTCGACCTCGGGGAGTGGGGCGGCGGCGAGGTCGGCGGGGCCGGGCCACCGTCGGAACAGCTCAGGGGTGACCATGTTGACGCGCTTGTCGGTGCATTGCGCGGAGAGGATGGTCGCGACGAGGAGTTCCCAGGGCGAGCGGTAGTCGAGCTCGCAGTGGGCGTCCGGGTAGAGCGCAGTGAGCCGGTCCCAGAGGATGCGCGCGTGTTCGTCGAGGGCCGCGCCGGTGAGGGGGCGGATGCGTGTTTTTGTTGTTTTGGGGGATGCCGGGGTTGCGGTCGCGGATCGTTTGGTCGCGATCTTTGAAGTCGGGGGGGGGGCCCCCCGCACGCGCGCGGGCGCGGCAACTCGCTTCTTCTGCGAAGCGGCCTTCCCCGGACGCCGCTGCGACAGTGGCTGGCGCGGCGTCCCTCCTCCCTTCGGCATCGTTCGGGTCCTCGCGACGTGGGCTGCGGCGAAACCTATCCGCCCACGTCCGCCAGAGGACCCCGGCTCAGCCCTGCACGCCGGCGAAGTGTCGAAGCTCGCCGATCATCGAGTGCAGCTTCTGCTCCGTCGCATCGATCTCGGCCGCCGCCTCGTCGACCTCGAGCAACCCGGCCCGCATCGAGGTCGCGACCTTGTTCAAGTGACGGATGTTCTCGAGCACCTGCTCCGTCAGCTTGCGGAGCCCGTGGTGGCGGCGCTGGTCGGCCTGGGCACGCCGGAAGCGCAGCATCAGGTCATGCGCCGAAAGGGCCCGCGCGTGCTGCGACACCTCATCGACCGATCGGCCGGGAATCGCGCCATGATCGCGAAAGCCCTCGTCTTCCCACGCCTCGTCGGCGAACCAGAGGTGACCGACAAACTCCACGCCGTCGTTCTCGATCACGACGGTCACGTTCCACGTTCGACCGTCTGCCTCGACGGCTCCGATGTTCACCTCGTCGGCCTGACCCACGACAGCCATGCGCCTATCCCCCTTCGGTGTCCTGCAGGAATTGTTCGATGGTGGCGAAGAGTGCCCCCGGCTGCTCCACGTACGGCACATGGCCGGACGATTCGAGGACGACCAGACGGGCACGCATGGCACGCGCCGCCTCGATCGATGAGTCAACAGGGATGGGATCGTGCCAACCGTGCACCAGAAGTGTCGGCAGGTTGAGCGCCTGCAACCGAGGGAGCAGGTCGAAGTCGCCGAGGCTCTCCCAGATCGACTGTTGCACGCGACCCGTCACCCGGAACGGCGTGAGGTCTGTCGCTCGCCGCGGGTCGGCGAAGTACCCCGCGACCGAGAGCTCGAATGCGCGCTGCTTGTACGCGTCGGGGTCACGTTCGCGCAGTCCCGAGGCCGCCAGTTCGTCGCGCAAGGCGCGCACCCTATCCCCGGACTGCCGGCGCGCAAACTCCTCCTCGAACCGGGCTCGATGGCTGCGACTGACCGGTGCGGGATCGATGAGCACGAGTCGCTGGGGAACCGTGAGCCCGCGCTGCGCGGCCTCTGCGGTGTACAGCATCGCGAGAAGCGCTCCCCACGAGTAGCCGACCAGGGTCAGCGGCATGCAGCCGAGCTCCTGCACCACCAGCGCCAGGTCGTCCACCTGCTGCACCCAGCCGATGGGGGTCGGGTCGTCGGTGCGCGACCGGCCACCGCCGCGCTGGTCGTAGAGCACGACCTCGTGTGACGCGGCGAGCGCGAGCATCTGCGGGAGCAGGTAGTCGTGGTGCGCGCCGGGGCCGCCATGCAGGACCAGCAGCGGGGGACGCCCCGTGGGGCCGTAACGCACCCAATACAGCGGGACTGGAGTACTCGTGGTGTATCCGCTGGCGCGCGGAGCAGGAATGGCCGAAGGCATGGGACAAAATTAGGCGGGCCGTCCTGTTTGGCTGCG
>JAEUJK010000322.1 GCA_016794735.1 Gemmatimonadota bacterium
CGGCGCGACGTTGCGCCGAACCTCGGGGGTTCCGCTCGACGAATCGACGAACGACCGGATGCGATTGTGGCTCCAGCTCGCGTTCCCGCCGAGCGTGAGGCGCGACGACCAGCGATACGCCCCATCGAACTCCACGCCGCGTCGATGGCTCGCCCCCACGTTGCGTCGCAACACGAGGCCGGACGCCGTCGGCGCCCCGATGCGCGCGATGTCGTTGCGGAACTCCATCGCAAACAGGTTGGCGGACGCGTGTCCGCGGGGACGCCGCAGGGTGAGTCCTGCCTCGAGGTCCGTGACGGACTCGGGCTTCACGCGGCCGAAGTCGCCGATCGCCGCGACGTTCCCCGCGTTGAGGTCGTCGTCGCCGGCAAACAGGTCGTTGCGCGCCGGTTCACGCCGCGTGCGCCCTACCGAAGCAAAGAGGGACAGGTCCGGGCGCACGGACGCCGTGAGCCCCACCTTGGGATTGACGAACACCCACGACCGCGCGCGGGCCGCGATGCCGGCCGCGTCATCCGGCGTGTAGCCGAAGCGTGCCCAGCGCACCTGCAGGTCGCCGAACCAGCGGACACGCCCTGCCCCGACGGACGCCTTGGCAAACCCGCTGACATCGTCCTTGTGCCCGGTGTTGTCGTAGAACTGCGTGGACGGCTCCAGGTACGCCCGGTGCGAGCGTTCGTACGTGTTGGCATTGAGTCCCACGTGCCATTGCCATGCCCCGCGATCGGCGGTGACCGCACTCGTCACCCCGTACCACCAGTGCTGCAGGTTGTAGCGATAGCGATCAGGCAGCGCGAAGTAGTCGTAGCTCCCCTCGGCCGAGTTCCGGTAGACCGTCGTGCTCCACGCCGTGGCGCTGGAGACGATCCGTGTGTGCGCCAGCGACACCATCTGCTGCGTGAACCGGTCGCGTTCGCCGGGATCGAGCGGGTTGAAGCGGCGGGTTGCCGCGATCTCCTCGCGAGTCGCCCCAACATAGGACAGCGTGTCGGCCAGCCGCCCCAGCAGGAGGGTCAGCTTGACGAGGTCACGATCGCCGAACCACCCGGTGCCCAGGAACGCCGAGCGGCCATCGACGCCGGCGTGGTCGCGATACCCGTTCGTGCGTGCCGCGCCGACGCGACCGTACGCCGCCAGGCGACTCGGGCTGAGCCCTGTATGGAAGGCCGCACTCACTCGTCGCGCCCCCCAAGACCCCGCCTGCACCTGCACCTCCCCGCCGGCACGGGCACGCGCGACCGGCGTGGTCTCGAAGTTGATCGATCCGGCAAACGACGCCGTGCCTGCCGAGCTGGTCCCGACGCCGCGCTGTACCTGCACCGACTGCACGTTCGACATCAGGTCGGCGAAGTTCGCGAAGTACAGCACCTGGTCTTCGGGATCGTTGAGCGGTACCCCGTCGATCGTGATGTTCACGCGGGTCTGGTCCATCCCGCGGAGGCGCAGGTAGCTGTATCCCCAGTTGGTCCCGGTCTCCGTGTGCGCCGTCAACGACGGGACGGCACCCAGCAGGAGCAGCGGCACATCCTGCCCGAACTGGCGGTTCGCAATGGTGTTGCGCTCGAGGGTCTTCTCGGCGATCGGGGCAAGGGTCCCGGCCCGGATGGCGCGGACCAACACCCCTTCGAGTTTTCCGGTGTCGGCACGGGCGATACTGTCGCGTGGCGGCGTCTGGGCAGCGCCGAGGACGGGGACAAACACGAGGGCGCCGAGCATGGCTCGTCGCCGGGCGCGCCATGGGCGCGCGAACGCGATGCGTGACATCGATGGACTCCCTACGCCGGTACGAACCGGATCAGGTTCTACGGGACTCTCTCAGCCAACGCACACCAGCGGCGTTGGCACCCCGGTCATGTGTGCTGAATGCTAGTGGGTCGCGCGGCGGTGAAGAAGCTGGTACCGCCCCGCTCAGGCGGCGACGAAAAACGCGGCGCCGAGGGCCAGGGCGACAAGCCCGAGTGCAGCGCAGACGCGCCGACGAAAGGCACCGCGCCCCAGGACGGCGGCCACCCCGAGCTTGAACAGGGTCGTTCCCAGCACACCGACCACCACCACCAGGGGCAGGCTCGACGCGGTGGCGCCGCTCATTGTGCCGTCGTGTCGCGCCGCCGAGATCGTTAGCGCGTCGACGTCCATCATGCCGAGCAGGAAGCCGACGACGAACAGCCCGCCCGAGCCGAGGTATCTCGACGCCGCATCGATCACATAGATGGACACCTGGTAGATGCCCGCGAGCTGCAACGCAGGACCAACATGCATCGGGTTCCGCCCTTCGGGCTCTTCCCCATCTGCCACCTCACCGCGATGCAGGGTGAAGACGAGCGCCAGGAGGATCACGACAAAGGGCAGCGCGAGCCGCGCCGCAACACCGACACCGAGCGCAGGATTCAGGACCAGTGACGTGAGCACGACGCGAGGAAAGAGCACCGCGTTGGACGCAATGACGCCGCTCGCCAATGCCGACGCTGTGTTGGGCTGTGTGCGCGCGAGCCGCGCGTACGTCAGCGTGACACTCGTGGACGAGATCAGGCCACCAAGGAGTCCGGCCATGGTGTAGCCGTTGCGGTTGCCCACGCGTCGCCGAGCCACAAAGCCGGCGAACTCCAGCCCGGTGATCAGCAACACCACCAGCCAAAGTTCACGAGGACGAAACCCCGCTCCTGGCCCAAAGGGACCGGGCGGTAGCAGCGGCAGCACCACGGCCGCCATCACCGCGAACCGAACGCCCGACCGAAACTCGCGGTCATCGACGCGCTCGACCCATCCGTGGAGGCGCGTCTTCTCCAGGAGCAAGAGCACGGTCGCAGCCGACACGGCACTCGCGAGTGCCGCCTTGCCTACCCCCGCGAGAAAACCGGCGGCAAGCACCACGAGGGCCGCGACCTCAGTGGTGCCGTCGACATCACGACGACTCGCGCCCACGTAAGCCGCGGCCACGAGGATCGCTGCACCGCCAAGCAACACCGCAGCCGCGAGCTCAAAGCCGTCACGCCAGAGCACCCCTGTGACCCCCGCGAGCGCACCCAACAGCGTGAAGGTGCGCAACCCGGCGAAGTGTGCACCATCCGCCCCGGTCGACGCGCCACCAACCGCATGGCCCGACCGTTGCCGCTCCAACCCCACCGCTCCTCCACACAGGGCGGAGATCAGCAGTGCCAGCGCGTTGGCATTCCATTCCATGAGGATGCCTCCCCTCGGACGCTAGACCATCCAGGGGGAGAAGGCGTCAGGAACACACGCGCATTGCGTCATCTGTCCCCCGACCCCCGAGCCCCGGTTTTCTGACCCCGACGCAATGCCTATTGGGTGTTGCCGCCCTTCATGTACTGATCGAGCCAGCGCAGCTCGTTCATCGCGCGATGGACCTGGTTCCATGAGCCGGAGATGCTGTGCGGCATGTCGGCGTACTGGATCATCTTCGCCGGGACGCCGTTCTTCTTGAGGGCCACATACATCTGCTCGGCTTCCGAGTAGGGCACGCGCTGGTCCACCTCGCCGTGCACGAACAACGTCGGGGTGCGTACCCGGCCCGCATAGGTGAGCGGCGATTGTCGCATCATGACCTCGCGCGCCATTTCCTCCCACGGTGCGCCGAAGAACTCGGTCTCCTTGGTGCGTGCGATGTCCGCGGTTCCGTAGTCGCTGACCCAGTTCACGATCCCGGCGCCGGGAATCGCGGCGGCAAAACGATCGGGATACTGCGTGATGAGCCAGTTGGTCATGAAGCCGCCATACGAATGGCCGATGGTGGCCACGCGTGAACGATCGATGGGATAGTTGGCGATGGCGTAGTCGACGCCGGCCATCACGTCTTCGCCGTCACGATCACCCCAGGCGCCCCACGTGCCCCAGAGGAACTTCTCGCCGTATCCGGTGGAGCTGCGGAAGTTGACCTTGAGGACGAAGTAACCGTTGGCGGCGAAGTACTGGCTCTTGAAGTCGAATGCGTAGCCGTCCGCCGAATGTGGGCCACCGTGGTTGCTCACGACGAGGGGATATCGCTGGCCATCGGGGCGATAGCCATGCGGATACATCAACCACCCCTCGACGGGCGTCCCATCCTTGCTGGTGAACTGGAGGCGTGCGGCCTTGCTGAGCGCGACCTCGCGCGTGAACTCGGCGTGCAGGCTGGTGAGGCGACGCTCCCCGGTCCCGTCGGCGCGCGCGACAAACACGTCGCTCGGCGCCTCGATCTGGCCCACGGTGTAGGCAATCATCGTGTAGGCCTTGTCGAAGGACAAGCCATTCACGCGACGCTCACCCGTCGTCACCGGCTCGACCTCCCCGCCGGCAACGGCCACGCGGAAGAGGTGCGTGGTGCCTCCCACGCCGCCCATGAAGTAGACGTGGCGTCCGTCCGGACTCCACGAGGGCTGCGTCGGGAGATAGTCCCAGTTGGCCGTGAGCACGCGCTCCGGCCCACCATCGACCGGGCGCACCACCAGGTCGGTCGGGCCACCATGGTTGAGCCGCCTGGCGATGACCGCGTCCGTGGTCAGTTGTCTCGTGTAGAGCACGAGGCGGCCGTCGGGCGAGAACGACGCGCCGGTGTGTGAATAGTCGGGCGCATTGGTCAACATGCGCACATTGCCGTCGGTCGTCACGACGTACACGGCAGGGCCGCCGTACTTTCGCTCGTTGCGATAGGCCGTGTCTGCCGTGAAGAGGAGGGCCGTGCCGGCGCGATTCCATTGCAGCCCCGCCGGACGCAAGCCGAGGCGCGTCAGCTGGCGTTCGCCTCCCGGGCCGGTGACGAACACTTCCTGTGGCGGTGCGACGGATGGATCCGCGCGGTTAGGCACCGGGAACGGTTGGCCATCGCGCTGGAAGTCGAGCCAGTCGAACTGCACGCCCTTGAAGCGTTCCTCGTGCCGCCGTTCAAAGTCGGACGCAAAGGTGCGATCGCGCCGCGCAGGCGTGATCGCTCGCAGTATCGCCGTGAGTCCACCGGCCGGGGCAACCAGGGTCACCTCGCCACCATTGCCACCACGTCGCGGCGCACTGCGCGCGGCTTCGACCGCGCTTGCGGGATTCGCCGGGTCCACCGTCCAACCGCGCGTGCCTTCACCAAAGCGGAGCATGCCGGCGTCGGTCCACTGGATGGCACCGGCATCGACGCCCTGGGGCGACACCCGCTGCGCCGGCCGCGAGCCATCGGTGGGCACCAGCCACACTTCCGACGGCTCGGTGTTGTTGGACTCGACGCGCGACGTCACAGGGAACGCGACCCATCTCGCATCGGGCGAGATGACGGGCGATCCCGCCGTCTGGAGCCGATAGTAGTCCTCGATGCGCAGGGCGCGTCCCTGGGCGTCGAGGCCGCGGGCGGCGAGGAGCAAGGCAAGACAGGAGAAGACGCGGCGCGACATCGGCAGTTCCCGGTCGGGGATGCCGCGAAGGTGCGACCCGGCCCGCGACGACGCAACCTGAGAGGGGCGCCCGCTACCGCGGCGCGCCGCGTTCCCGCAGGTAGGCTGCGACCTTCTCCTGTTCGCCGTGCTCAGCCCAGCCAAGCGGTGTCCCCTTCCACAGGGTGTCCCGGATGTCGAGGCGCGCGCCGCGCTCCACCAGGGCGCGGACCACGTCGAGGTGGCCGACCAGGGCCGCCTGGTGCAATGGCGTCGCATGCGAGTGCATGCCGTCGGGATTGTACAGGTCCGGGTTGGCACCCGCGTCGAGCAGGCACGACACGACACCCACATGCCCCAGCTGCGCCGCATAGGCAAGGGCGCGGTGCACGTCCTCCGGCGAGGCCGTGGGCAGCGCGTTCCGCACGTCGTCCTCGCGCCCGAGGGCGGCCGCGACATCGAGCCCGTCCACCGCCGCCCCGTGACGCACGAGCGCGTTGGCTACATCGGAAAAGCCGAACACCAACGCCGTGCGCAGCGGTGAGCGCCAGGTGCCCTCGCCTGCGGGCTCCACCGTTGCCCCGAACGACACGAGGATATCGACGAGCGGCACGTGGACGCCGGCG
>JAEUJK010000421.1 GCA_016794735.1 Gemmatimonadota bacterium
CAACTCCCAGTTGGTGTAGTCGGCCCGTCCGTACGGACGCGCGTCGGTGTGCCCCTCGATCACGAGGTTGTTGTCCAGGTCGACGAGCTGCCCGGCAATGATGCCGAGTGCCGTGGCCCCGACGTCCTTCATGGTGGCGGAACCCACCTCGAAGAAGGTGTTGCCGCGCGAGTTCTCGAGCATCTCGATGCGCAGCCCGGCGCCGGTGATCGTGATCTCGATGTTCGAGGTCATCAGGCCACCGCCGGCGATCGAGTCCATCTTGCCGGTGAGGAGCCGCTTCACTTCCTCGAAGCGACGCTCCTCGAGCGAGCGCAACGCGAGCTGCATGGCCTCACGCTGCACGGAGGCCGGAGACGACCCGCTGGCCAGCGGGCTCGATCCCGACGAGTACCCCTTCTTGAAGCCGATCGGGTTGGAGAAGTAGCCCTCGATCGCCTTCTTCGTGTTCTCGTCCATGCCGAGGATCCACATCACCATGAAGAAGGCCATCATGGCGGTGACGAAGTCGGCGTAGGCGACCTTCCAGGAGCCACCGTGATGCCCGTGGCCGCCCTTCTTGATCTTCTTGATGATGATGGTCTTGCCGCCGCCCTTGGCCACGTTACGCTGCCTTCTTGCGCGTCAGCCCTTCCAGCTCGGCGAATGACGGCCGGTCCGCCGGCTCGATGTTGCGGCGCGCAAACTCGACGCAGGTCATCGGCGCGTCGCCGCGGGCGAACGAGAGCAACGCCGTGCGGATGCACGCCATGTACTGGCCCTCGGCGCGCTGGCGGGCCTCGATGGACTTGGCGAACGGACCGATCATGCCGTACGCGAGGAGAATGCCGAGGAACGTTCCCACGAGGGCCGCGGCCACCTTGTTACCGATTTCCGACGCCGCACCACCGATCGAGCCCATCGTGATGACCACGCCGAGCACGGCGGCCACGATCCCGAAGCCTGGCATCGCGTCGCCGGTGGTCGTGATGGCGGCCGGAATCTGGTGTTCTTCCTCGTGGTGCCGCTCGAGGTCGAGGTCGAGGATCTCGGCGAGGTGGTGATCTTCCACGGCGCCGGTCAGCAGGACCTTGAGCGTGTCGCAGAGAAAGACGACCGCGTGGTGGTGATGCAGGAATCCCTTGTACTTCGAGAAGATCGCGCTCTTCTTCGGGTCCTCGATGTGCGGCTCCAGGGCGATCAGGCCATCCTTGCGTGCCGTCTGGAAGACCTCGAACAGCACCTGCAGCAGCTCCCCGTACGACTTCTTGGTGAACGGGTTGGGCTTGAGCGCGCCGATGGACGCGGCGATCGAGCCCTTGATGACGGTGAGCGGGTTGCCGAGGATGAACGCGCCGATCCCGGCGCCGCCGATGATGATGAACTCCGTCGGCTGCCAGAGCACCGCGAGCTTGCCGTGGTGGAGCGTGTACCCCGAGATGACGGAGCCGAGGACGACCACGAGGCCGATGATCTGGAACACGCGACGGGATTAGATGCGGGTGAACGAGCCGTACACTTGGGAGTATCGGCGCGCGCGCGCGCCGAGGTGAGCGGGGAGGCTCACGGGGTCCCGCGCGGCCGGACGCCGCCAATGAGGTCCCGGGCGGCCGCGTCGGCACCGGCCCGGCGGTTCTGGTCGGCGACCTGGCTCGCGATCTCCTCCCGGACGATCGACACATGCGATGGCGCGTCGATCCCGAGGCGCACGCCGCGACGGTCACTCGCGAGCACCACGATGCGAATGCCTCCGTCGATAACCACTGCGTCGCCGGGCTTCCGGCTCAGGATCAACATGGACTAGACCATCGCGAGGATCGCCGCCGCCATTTCGTCGGCAGCCTGCACGAGCTTGGTGGCGGCGGCGTACGCCTGCTGGTGACGCATCAGGAGGGTGAGTTCCTCGTCGATGGAGACACCCGCCACCGAGGTGCGCCGGGCGTCCGCCTGCTGGCTCAGGGCGTTGTAGATCTCGTGCTGGTGGGACGCGTCCGAGACCGAGATGCCAAGGTCGGAGATCGTCTGCGCGTGGTGGTCCATGTAGGACTCACCGGTCGCGAAGCCGATCACGGTGGCGTAGTTCGCCCCGAGCCGGGTTTGCAGTGCGGCCATCCCGTTGTCGTCGCGGAGCGCGGCGAGTGCGATGGCCACATTGTTGTTGCCGGCCGCATTTTGTGCGTCGCCGGCCGCGATGACCGCGGAACTCGCGGTGACAGCGGACGAGAGGCGGATGCCGCTGGCGGTGGTCCAGGCCGGGTCGAAGAAGTCCACCATCGACCCGGTCGGTCCATTGACCGGATTCCAGTTGGCGTTGCCCAGGGCATCACCCGCCGCGGTCCAGCCGCTGCGGTGGTATTCGTTGACGCCATTCACCAGCGCCCGCGCGAAGTTGTCGAGCCGCGAGGTGAGTGCCGGCAGGTCCGTGTTGATCACGTCGACCATGGCCTGTAGCGGCCCGGCCACGTCAGTGAGCGGGTCCGGGTCACCCAGCATCCCCAGCGAGACGGTGGTTCCCCCGCGCAGCTCGAGCGTGCGCGCGTTGCTGGCATCGACGAGCATGCTCGAGCGGAGGTAGACCGCCATCGTACCGTTCGACTGCATCTCGACGCGGGCGCCGGCGATCTGCGAGAGTCGGTCGGCGATCCGGTCGCGGGCGTCGCGGAGGTCCGGCGCCTGCAGCCCGCCCACTTCGCTGGCGGTGATTTGTCGATTGAGGTCCGCGAGTTGCCCGGCGAGGACGTTGATCTCCCCCACGGTCTCGGACAGGCGGGATCGCGTGCGCGTCGACAGGTCCGCGAGTCGCGTGGCGTACCCGTTGAGTGACGTCGCCACCTGCACGCCGCGCATGCGCACCACGCTCTGCGCGGCCGCGCTCGTCGGTGCGTTCGCGAGGTCGCTCCACGCATTCCAGAACTGGTCGAGCGTGGTCGAGAGGCCATTGTCGGTGGGCTCGGCGAGCACCTGCTCCGCCTCGGAGAGGACGTCGTGGCGGAGGAGCCAGCTCTCGCGCGTCCCGACCTCGCGCCGGTAGCTGTTGTCGAGGAGCTCGGAGCGGAGTCGCACGACGTTGGAGACGGTCGCTCCGGTCCCGACATTCCCGAAGGGAAACGCCTGCGGCCATCGCGCCGTGAGCTCCGCCCGCTGGCGCGAAAACCCCTCGGTTTCTGCGTTGGCGAGGTTGTGAGACACCGTCTGCAACGCCGTCTGGTGGGCGGCGATGGCGGTGCGCGCGATGCTGAGGATGCTCCCGAAGTTGGACACGTCAGGCCCGCCGGTTGACGAGGTAGGCGTTCCCGCCGGACGATGGCGAGGTGCCGTAGCCGACCTTCTGGTCGGGGACGCCTGCCAGCGCACGGACCATGTCTTCGCCAGTGGCGAGCGCTTCGCGCAACAGCTGTCGATTGGTGGCCACTTCCCGGGCGAGCCGCTGCGCCGCGGCCTGCAGTTCGTCGCGCGCCACGCGGAGGGCCTCGGTGGCGTGGGGACCCAGGCGCTCCAGCAGGTCACGCAACGCGAGGCCCTCGGGTTGGCCGAGGCGGGCGTTGAGGGTGCGGCGGCGCTTGCGCGCCTCGCCTAACGTGAGGAGGATGCGCTGGACGGCAAAGACCGAGTCGTCGATGGCCGGGAGGTCATCGGCGGCGACGGCCTCGCGTTGCTGGTGCATCGCCGTCACGAGTTCCTCGATCAGGCGTCGCTCGGACACGAGGGCGTCCGTGAGGCCGCTGACCAGGGTGGGCCAGGTCGCCGCGGCATTCGCGGGCGTGTCGGCGGTGGGGTAGACGGGGACGGCCATCATTGGGGCGGGGTGGTCGCGAGGGCTCCGGCTGCGCGAAAGCGCTCCACCAGGGCGTCGGCAAACGTGCTGGGCCACTCGTGGGGGACGAGGGCCGCGAGGTGCTGGTCCATCATGCTGCTGAACATCTGTTCGCCCGCGCCACCACTCGTGAGTCCATCGGTGGGCACGGTCTCACGCATGGCCTTGAAGAGCTGCTCGACGAAGACACCCTCGAGCTGGCGCACGGCATCGGCGAGCCGCGCCTCGTCAGGCGATGGCGG
>JAEUJK010000248.1 GCA_016794735.1 Gemmatimonadota bacterium
CCCGCCCATGGCTTGGTTTCGGAAGGAGAAGAAGACCCGTCCCCCGCGTCGGGAACGCCTCGAGATTCCCCCGGACGTCTGGGAGAAATGCGAGGCGTGCGGGCACACCGACATCCGCGAGAAGTTCGTGCGGGCCTTCAATGTCTGCCCGAATTGCGACTACCATCGTCGCATTCGCGCCCTCGACTACGTCCAGCTCATCATGGACGACTCGTCGTGGGAAGAAACGGACGCCGACGTGCGCTCGACCGACCCCCTCGGCTTCCCGGACTACCAGGCGCGCCTGAAGAAGGCACGCACCACGGCCGGCGAGATGGACGCGATCCTGACCGTGGCCGGCAAGCTGGGCGAGATGCCAGTGAACCTCGGCGTGATGGACTTCGCCTTCATGGGTGGCTCCATGGGCTCCGTGGTGGGCGAGAAGATCGCCCGGCTCGCCACGCGGTCGCTCGAACGCAAGCATCCGCTCATCGTGGTCTCCGCGTCGGGTGGCGCACGCATGCAGGAGGGCGTGCTCTCGCTGATGCAGATGGGCAAGGTCTCCGCGGTGCTCTCCCAGCTGGCCGACCGGCGCATTCCCTACGTCTCGGTGCTGACCAACCCGACGACGGGCGGCGTGAGCGCGAGTTACGCGATGCTGGGTGACGCGATCATCGCCGAACCAGGTGCGGTCATCGGGTTTGCGGGCCCGCGCGTCATCAAGCAGACGCTGGGGCAGGACCTCCCCGAGGGGTTCCAGACCGCCGAGTTCCTGCTGGACCACGGGATGCTGGACCTCGTGTCCCATCGCAAGGAACTCAAGCAGACCCTGGGGCGCCTGCTGCGCCACATGAGTGGCAAACCCGCGGCAGCAGGATGGGCGACGACCTGACGGCCTACCGGGCGGCACTCGACGCCCTCTTCGCGCGGACAACTGGGGTCAGCAAGTTCGGGTTGGAGCGGACCGAGGCCTTCCTCGCCGCATTGGGTCGCCCGCACCTGGCCGTGCCAGTCCTCCATGTCGCGGGGACGAACGGGAAGGGCAGCACCTGCGCGACAATGGACGCCGTCCTGCGCGCTGCGGGGCACCGGGTCGGGCGGTACACCTCGCCACACCTCGTGGACTTCCGCGAACGGTTCCTCGTGGATGGCCGGCCGATCCCGCCAGGCTGGGTCGTGGAGTTCCTGGGCCGCTGGACCCCGACGGTGGAAGCGTTAGGCGTCACCTTCTTCGAGGCGACGACGGCGATGGCGTTCCAGTGGTTTGTGGAACAACAGGTGGACATCGCCGTGATCGAGACGGGGCTCGGGGGACGGCTCGACTCCACCAACGTCGTGCAGCCACTGGTGGCCACGGTGACGTCGATCGGGATCGATCACGTCGAGCAACTCGGGCCAACACGCGAACTGATCGCTGCGGAGAAGGCGGGGATCTTCAAGCCCGGGGCGACCGCGGTCATCGGGGAGCCGGACGCGGACGTGGCCGGCCTGCTCGCGGAGCATGCACGCACGCGTGGCGCTTCGGCGATCGTTGACCTGTGGCGCACCTCACCACCCCGGGGGATCAGCACCGGGGCCGACGGCACGAGCTTCGAGCTGGAGCTCCCCGAGGGACGGCAGGCCGTGCATACGCCACTCAGCGGCCTCCACCAGGCCTCGAACTGCGCCGTGGCACTGCTGAGCGTGCGCGCGGCCGGCGCCCCGTGGTGGCCCGGGTGGAGCACCGCGTGCGCTGCACTCGATGGCGTCACCTTGCCGGGTCGCTTCCAACAGGTCGGGAACTGGATCTTCGACGTCGCGCATAACGCGGACGGTGCCTCTGTCCTCGCCTCCACCCTCGGTCGTGTGCCCGGCCCCCCGGTGACGGCGCTGCTCTGCGTACTCGGCGACAAGGACTGGCGGGGCATCATGGCCGCGCTGGCGCCCAGGGTCGAGCGATTCGTCCTCACCAACGCCCCCACGGCGCCAACCAGCCGGGCCTGGAACCTCTCCGAGGCGCTCGATCACGGACGCGGCCAGGGGTGGGTTGTGGAGGCCGTACCCGACTTCGACGAGGCGCTGCGTGTTGCCCAGTCCCACGGTGGCCGGACGGTGGTGACAGGCTCCTTTCACACCGTTGGCGACGCGATGGATCGCTTGCACGTAAGTCCTCTTGGCAACTAGGTTTAGCGAATGTCAGCAGGGGCCTTACCAGGGTTCAGGGACTTCTATCCGGAGACGTTCGCCCAGCGGTCGTGG
>JAEUJK010000451.1 GCA_016794735.1 Gemmatimonadota bacterium
GCGAGCGCCAGGCCCGCGCGCGTCGCGAGGATCGAGTTGCAGCCGTGCGCAATGTTGCCGAACGGACCCGCATGCACGAACGCCGGCCCGCCTTCGAGGGTCTGCACGAGGTTCGGGCGAATCGCGTCCTTGAGCAACATCGCCATCGCGCCAGACGCCTTGAGGTCACCCGCGCGCACCGGCTGGCGGTTGGCGCCGGCGGTGGACCCGACGATGATGCGGGCGAGACGCTGCTCGAGGTCGGCGAATGAATTCGACAGCGCCACGATCGCCATGATCTCCGATGCCGGGATGATCACCCAGCGTTCCTCACGCACGATCCCTTCCGCGGGACCGCCGAGGCCGATGACCGCCTTGCGCAGCGCGCGATCGTTCATGTCGATCGTGCGCGGCCACGTGATGCGACGCGGATCGAGGCTGAGCGCGTTGCCCTGCTGCAGGTGGTTGTCCATCATGGCAGACAACAACGCGTGTGCCGACGAGATCGCGTGGAAGTCGCCCGTGAAGTGCAGGTTGATGTCGTCCATCGGCAGCACCTGCGAGTACCCGCCACCGGCGGCCCCACCCTTCACCCCGAAGACCGGGCCGAGGCTGGGTTCGCGGATGCAGAGCGCGGTGCGCTTGCCGATCTTGCGGAGCGCCTGGGCGAGTCCCACGGACGTCGTGGTCTTGCCCTCGCCGGCGGCCGTCGGGTTGATCGCCGTCACCAGCACCAGGCGGCCACGCGGGGGCCGCTGCGTGATCTCGAGGGGGATCTTCGCCTTGTACTTGCCGTAGAGATCCAGGTCGTCCGGCGTGAGGTCGAGCTCCGCGGCAACGTCGGTGATGGGCCGCAGCTTGGCTTGCTGCGCAATCTCGATATCCGAGGGAAACGACACGATTGCAGGGGCTGAAGGGACCGTCAGGAACGCGCGGATTGTACGATCAGGGTAGCGTCGCCGCCAGACCAAAGAGGCGTATCGCGTTGGCCGCGCACAGGCGCCCCGCCGCGTCGACCTCCAGGCCACGCGCACGCGCAACGTGGGCCAGTGTGAGGCTGGTGTAGGCCGGCTCGTTGCGCTTGCCCCGATGCGGCACGGGGGCCAGGTACGGGGCATCGGTCTCCACGAGGAACCGGTCCTCGGGACAGTCGCGGATCAGCGCGTCGGCGTCCCACTTCTTGAACGTCACCACCCCGCTGAACGACAGGTACCATCCGGCGTCGAGCGCTGCGGTCGCGAGCTCGGCAGGCCCCGTGAAGCAATGCATGACGCCGCGCACCCCCTGTGCCCCGGCCTCGCGCACCATCGCGGCCGTGTCCTCCACGGCCTCACGGGAATGGACCACCACGGGTCGTCCGGTGTCCGCCGCAATCGCCAGTTGTTCGGCGAAGGCGCGTCGCTGGAGCGCGCGCGGTGAGTGATCGTAGTGGTAATCGAGGCCGCACTCGCCGACGGCCACGGCGCCACGATCCAGGTGCGCGCGAATCTCCGCCACGTCGCGAAGCGGGTCGAACGACGCGGCATCGTGCGGATGCACGCCCGCCGTCCACGCGACGAGCCCGGGATACCGACGCGCGATCACCTCGGCGCGAGCCGCTGACTGGAGCGATTCCCCGATCGCGACCATCGCCACCGCCCCGGTGACGCGCGCGCGGTCGATCACGGCATCGAGATCCGCATCGAATGCCGTGTCCGCGAGGTGACAATGGCTGTCGACGAAGATCGGCATGGCCCGGCGATCGAGGGGTGGGTGGGCGGCGCCCACGACGCCGCCAGAAACGAGAACCGCCGCGCGAGGCGGCGGTTCAGGCGATCAGATCAGCGTGCGCCGGCGGGGACCCGCCGTGCCGGCTTGGTGTCGCGCGTCCCGGATTCCGCCGCGGACTCCGCCATTGCGGCCGTGCGACTCACCGCGCCCTTGCCGGTGGGTTCGCGCGGGAAGGTCCGCTCGATCCACAGGAGGAGCGGCGACGCCACGTAGATGGACGAGAAGGTCGCGACGAACACACCGAAGGTCATGACCAGCGCGAACGGTCGCAGCACGTCACCAGCGAAGAGCAGCAGCGCGATGGTCGCGGCCAGCGTGGTGGTGTGCGTCAGGATGGACCGCGGCAGTGTTTCGTTGATCGAGCGGTTCAGCGTGTCGTAGAGCGGCTCCTTGCGACCCTTCTTGAGGTTCTCGCGCACGCGATCGAAGATGATGATCGTGTCGTTGCCCGAGTAGCCGAGGAGGGTGAGGATCGCGCCGACGATAACGAGCGAGACCTCGACGTTGGTGAGCTTGATGAAGGCGAGCGTGACGAGCACGTCGTGCGCCGTCGAGAGCACCGCGGCCACGCCGAACCGCCACTCGAAGCGCATCGCCAGGTACGCGAGGGTCACGAGCGACGCCAGCAACATGGCCAATGCGGCGCCGCGGCTCAGCTCCTGCCCGACCTTGGGGCCCACCGCCTCGGTCCGCTCCACCACGTACTTGCCCGCCCCGAACTTGGCGTCGAGGGCGGAACGAATCGTGTTGGCAACGGCGGTCGCCGAGGTGTCCTGCGCCGCCACCTGGGCGCTGTTCTGCGCGCGGATGGTGTACTCGTTGGCGCCACCGTACTGCTGGATCTCGGCACCACGCACCCCGGCGTCTTCGAGCGCCGAACGCAGGGCACCCGCGTCAGCCGCGGCGTCAAAGCGCACCTGCATCAGCGTGCCGCCGGTGAACTCGATGCTGTAGTTCACGCCGCCCGTGACGAGGAACGACGCCAGGCCGAGGACGATGAAGACCACGGTGGCGATCGCCGCCTGACGCCACCACTTGATGAAGTCGAAGCTGGTGTTATGGAAGATGCGAATCATCAGATACTCAGCGTCTGCGCGTTGGACGTGCGCGAGAGCCACACCAGGTAGAAGGTCTTGACGACAAACACGGCGCAGAAGAGGGACGCCGCGATACCGGCAATAAGGGTCACGGCGAAGCCCCGGACGGGACCCGAGCCGTACTGGTACAACACCGCCGCGGTGAGGATGGTCGCCACGGACGTGTCGACGATCGCGCTCCACGCGTGCTTGAAGCCTTCGTCAATGGCAGTCCGGACGGTCTTGCCACGGTCGAGTTCCTCGCGAATCCGCTCGAAGATCAGCACGTTCGCGTCCACCGCGATCCCGACGGAGAGCACGAGGCCCGCGAGCCCCGGCAACGTGAGCACCGCATTGAAGCTCGAGAGCACGGCGAGCGTGAAGATCACGAACAGGATGAGCGCCCCCACGGCGAGCGTGCCGGAGAAGCGGTAGTACCCGATCATGATGGCGATCACGAGCGCGACGGCGATCACCATCGCGAGCGCGCCCTTGGTGATCGAGTCCTGCCCGAGCGACGCACCGATCTGCCGCACCTCGGCGACCTTGAGCGGCACCGGGAGCGAACCCGCGCGGAGGGTCAGCGCGAGGTCCTGCGCCGCCTGCAGCGGCCGCCCCGTCATCGTGATCTGGCCGCGGGCACCAATCGCCTGGATGATCACCGGCGGCTGCCCCATGACCTTGTCGTCGAGGACGATGGCCATGTAGTTCTGGACGTTCTTGCCCGTCTCGCTCCGGAAGCGGCGTCCCCCTTCGTTGTTGAAGCGGAATTCGACGATCGTCCCCTGGATCGGGTCCTGGTTGGGCTTGGCGTCTTCCAGGTACTCGCCGGTGATGATCGGGCGGGATTCCACCATGTAGAGCGTGCGGAACGGCGCAGCGCCCGACGACACCGTGTCGCCCCACAACAACTCGCGGCCCGGGGGCATCGCCGCCTGGATCTCCGGCAGCTGCAGGATGCGCTCGAGTTCCGGCACGTCCTTGTTGGCAACGAGGTACTCGCCCGGAATCGAACCCGGCGCGATCAGCTTCGACACGCCACCGGCGCCACCGAGCTGACCCGCGACGCTGCCACTGTCAGCCTTGGTGGTATCCGACTTGGCGGCGGTGTCCGTCTTGGTGAAGAGGTCTGGCACCTTCGGCGCCGCCGCATCGGTCGGCGCGGCTTCCGTGGTGGCCGCCGCGACACCGCCCCGCGAGCGCGCGATCTGGTCAAAGCGCGGCAGCGCCTTTTCGAGCGCCTGCGATTCGTCCGTGATCTGGAACTGGAGGAACGCCTGTGCCTCGACGACCGCGCGAGCGCGCTCGGGATCGTCGATGCCGGGGAGTTCCACGATGATGCGATCCGTCCCGACCTTCTGGACCACCGGCTCGGCAACACCAAACTGGTCGATGCGGGAGCGCACGACCTTCAGCGCGCGATCCAGCGCGTCACTCTTGTCGGCGACCGCCTGCTTGGACTCGTCCACCTCGAGGGAGAGGTGCATGCCACCCTGCAGGTCGAGGCCGCGCTTCAGCGGGACCCGGCGCACGGTGTCGAGGGCGATTCCCCCCGCTCGGTTGACGCGCTCGACCACGGTCCTCGGGAACAGCGCCCAGACGGACGCCAGGAGGAGGGCCGCGATCAAACCCAATCGGTACTTCAGGTTGGACATGCGGGTAAAGCTCGCGAAAATGGGGCTTTGGAAGAGCTTGGAAGGTTACCGGCCCCCCGAATGGGAGTCAACGACTGCGGCCGCAGGGGGCCCACCACGCGAGACGCCCGGCCCCCACTGGGGACCGGGCGTCCTTGTACCCGCGGGTGCGCGGTTTGGCTTATCCGAGGAACGACGCCGCGGAGTGGCACTCGAGACCGAACGCCTCGGCCACCCCGGGATAGGTGACCTTGCCGTCGATCATGTTCAGCCCCTTCAGGAGCGCCGGGCTGTCGGCCAGTGCCTTCTTCCACCCCTTGTTCGCCAGCTGGATCGCATACGGCAGCGTCGCGTTCGTGAGCGCGAGGGTCGACGTGCGCGGCACCCCGCCCGGCATGTTGGCCACGCCGTAGTGGATCACGCCATCGACGACGTAGGTCGGGTTTTCGTGGGTCGTCGCCTTGATCGTCTCGACGCAGCCGCCCTGGTCGATCGCGACGTCCACGATCACCGAGCCCGGGCGCATGCGCTTGAGGTCCTCACGGCGGACCAGCTTGGGCGCCTTGGCCCCCGGAATCAGCACGCCACCGACGACGAGGTCGGCCGTGGCGATCTGCTCGAGGATGTTCTGCCGGTTGGAGTAGATGAGCTGCACGTTGGCCGGCATCACGTCCGACAGGTAGCGCAGGCGGTCGAGCGAGATGTCGAGGATGACCACCTTCGCGCCGAGCCCAGCGGCCATCTTGGCCGCGTTGATCCCGACGACGCCGCCGCCGAGGATCACCACCTTTGCCGGCGGAACGCCCGGGACGCCACCGAGGAGCACGCCACGCCCACCGTAGAGCTTCTCGAGGTACTTGGCCCCTTCCTGCACCGCCATGCGGCCGGCCACCTCGGACATCGGGGTCAGCAGCGGCAGTTCGCCGCTGGACAGCTCGACGGTCTCGTAGGCAATGCAGGTCGCGCCGGCTTCCATGTGCGCGCGCGTGAGCGGCTCATCGGCGGCAAAGTGGAAGTAGGTGAAGACGACCTGCCCCTTGCGCATGC
Organism: Gemmatimonadota bacterium; assembly: GCA_016794735.1. Taxonomy (GTDB): domain Bacteria; phylum Gemmatimonadota; class Gemmatimonadetes; order Gemmatimonadales; family Gemmatimonadaceae; genus RBC101. Next base: position 5,507 of record JAEUJK010000451.1, read on the forward strand.
GCTTCCATTCCGGGGCGATCGGCTCCTTCACCTTGATGATCATGTCGGCACCGGCCCACAACGCGTCGACATCGGGCTGGATCTTCGCGCCCACGTCGAGGTAGTCCTGGTCGGTGAAGCCACTGCCTTCGCCGCCGCCACGCTCGATCACGACTTCATGTCCGGCCGCCACCAGCGCCTCGGCGCCAGCGGGGACAAGTGCAATGCGGTTCTCGTTGGTCTTGATCTCTTTGGGTACGCCGATACGCATAGTCGGATGGACTCTAGGTGTAGGTCAGGGAGCCGCGGCGGGCCCCAGGATGAGGACGGACATGTCGTCGGGCTGGAACATTTCCGCCGCCAGCCCGGACACATCGGTCTCGGTGATCGCGTCAATCTCCGCGAGCACGAGGTCGAGCGACCGGAACGGTTCACCATACAACTCGGTGGCCGCCGCCCGGTACAGCCGGGACCCCGGACTCTCGAGTGACAACGTGAGTTGTCCCTTCAACTGCCCCTTGCCAATCGCCAGCTCGGTCGCCGGCAGGCCATGGGTGGCCAGGTCGCGCAGCTCGCCATGCACCGCCTCGATCGCCTCGTTTACCTGCTCGGGCGACGTGGCAAAGTACACGCCGTGCATGCCGGTCTCGCGATAGTGCTGGTGGAACGCGTAGATCGAGTACGCGAGCCCGCGTTCCTCTCGCACGCGCTGGAACAGGCGGGAACTCATCCCGCCCCCCAGCACCGACGCCAGCAGCGCAAAGACGTAGCGGCGGGGATCGCCGTAGGGAATGGCCCCCGCGCCCAGCACCACGTGGCTCTGGGCGACGTCGCGCTCCACGTGGCGTCGTTCGCCGCGCGCCGGCCGGATCGTGGCGGGCATGACGGCGCGTGCCGCAGCGCCACGGGCCACCTGGTCCCACCCGGTCGCCAGCAGCGCATCCACCAACGCGTCATGCTCGACGTGGCCCGCGGCCGAGACGACGATGTGCTCGGGCCGGTACGCGCGGTCGTGCAGGGCGCGGACGGCGTCGAGCGAGAGCGCCGAGACGCTGTCCCGCGTGCCGAGGATGGAGTATCCCAGCGGGTGGTCGCCCCACATCAACTCGTTATGCAGCTCGAAGACGATGTCGTCCGGCGCGTCTTCCACCATGGAGATCTCCTCGAGCACCACCTTGCGCTCGAGGTCCAGGTCCCGGCTGCGCAGCGTGGGCGAGAAGAGGAGGTCCGCGAGGACGTCCGCCGCCTGCGGCAGGTGCTCATCGAGCACCCGTGCCTGGAACGAGGTGTGCTCGCGCGAGGTCCACGCGTCGAGCGAACCACCTAACGACTCGAGCGCCAGGGCAATCTCGCGCGGCCCGCGCCGCTCGGTGCCCTTGAACACGAGGTGCTCGAGCATGTGGGAGACCCCCATGTCGGCCCGCGCCTCATGGACCGACGCGGACCGCACCCAGGCCCCCAGCGCCACCGACCGGACCTGCGGCATGTACTCCGACACGACCGTGAGGCCGTTGTCGAAGGTCGTACGCCGGAGGCCGGTCAGTTCAGCGGTCGCCGACACGGCGTTAGCGCCGGTCGCCCCCGCGACGGTCGCGCCCGCGCCCGCCACGACCACCACCGCCACCCGGGCGACGCTCGCGACGCTCACCGGAGTCCCCGCCCTCACCACCTTCGGCAGGGACCGAGGCGCCGCCTTCGCTCGCCGGCGCATCGACCATCCCTTCCGGCTTCGGCATCAACGCCTTCATCGACAGGCGGAGGCGCCCACGCTCGTCGCGATCGATCAGCTTGACCGTGACGCGATCGCCCTTCTTGACCACGTCCTCGGTCTTCTCGACGCGCGTGTGCCGCATCTCGGAGATGTGGAGCAGGCCCTCGGTGCCGGGCATGATCTCGATGAAGGCGCCGAAGGTCGTGGTGCTCTTCACCGTGCCCTCGTACGTCTCGCCGACAATCGGCTCCGCCGTGATCGCCTGCACCATCTGGCGGGCACGCTCCATCGACTCGCCACCGACCGCAGCGATCGTGACGAGGCCGGAATCGTCCACCGTGAGCTGGGCACCCGTCTCTTCCTGGATCCCGCGGATCGTCTTGCCCTTGGGGCCGATGAGGTCGCCGATCTTCTCGGGGTTGATCGACATCGTGACGATGCGCGGCGCGTAGACCGACATCTCGCTGCGCGGCGCCTCGAGGGCCTTCTTCATCTCCCCGAGGATATGCAGGCGACCTTCCTTGGCCTGGGCCAGCGCTTCCTTCATGATCTTGAGGTCGAGCCCCTCGATCTTGATGTCCATCTGGATCGACGTGATGCCCTGCTCCGTCCCCGCGACCTTGAAGTCCATGTCGCCGAGGTGGTCCTCGGTGCCGAGGATGTCAGTGAGCACCGCGTACTTCTTGCCTTCCTTGATGAGGCCCATCGCCACGCCGGCGACGGCCGCACGCACGGGGACGCCGGCGTCGAACAGGGCGAGCGAGCCGCCGCAGACGCTGGCCATCGACGACGACCCGTTCGACTCGAGGATGTCGGAGACGATGCGGATCGTGTACGGGAATTCGTTGAAGTCGGGCAGGACGGCCTGCAGCGCGCGCTCGGCGAGGTTGCCGTGGCCGATCTCGCGGCGCGAGGTCCCACGCACCGGCCGCACTTCACCCGTCGAGAACGGCGGGAAGTTGTAGTGCAGCATGAACGTCTGCGTCGACTCCGCGGCCTCGTGGATCGTGTCGAGGCGCTGGACGTCTTCGGCGGTGCCTAACGTGGCGGCCACCAGGGCCTGCGTCTGGCCGCGCGTGAAGAGCGCCGAACCGTGCGCACGCGGCAGCACGGTCGTGTCGATCGTGATCGGGCGGACCTCAGTGGTCTTGCGGCCGTCGACCCGCAGGCTGGTGGAGAGCACCTGGCTGCGGAGCGCGTTGTACTCGAGGTCCCCGAGCACCGAGTAGATGTGCGGCGCCCAGTCCGGGTTGCTCGCGACGAGCTTCTCGTTGACGGCGGCCTTCACGGCCTCGACGGCCTGGATGCGCGTGTGCTTGTCCTTCTGGTTGAGGGCCGCGACGATGCGGTCCTCGGCTTCCTTCGTGACCGCCTTCACGATCTCGTCCGGCACCGCGCTCTTGGTCCACTCCATCTTGGGCTCGCGGCCCTTCTTGAGCAGGTCGTGCTGGAGGTCGATGAGTTCCTTGATGCCGCCGTGCGCGATCGTGAGCGCCTCGAGCGCATCGGCCTCACTCACCTCGTTGGCGCCACCCTCGACCATCACGATCGAGTCGGCGGAGCCGGCGACGACAAACTCCAGGTCGCTGTACTCGAGCTGCTGGAAGGTCGGGTTGAGGATCCACTTGTCCTGCACGCGGCCGACGCGCACGCCGGCGATCGGGGCCATGAACGGGATCTTCGAGTGGTTCAGGGCAAACGAGGTCGCGACCAGGCCCAACACGTCGGTGTCGTTCTCCTGGTCCGCCGAGATCACGTAGACGAAGACCTGGACCTCGTTCTTGAAGCCTTCCGGGAAGAGCGGACGAATCGAACGGTCGATGATGCGCGCGGAGAGGATCTCGTGGTCATGCGGGCGTCCTTCGCGCTTGATGAAGCCACCCGGGATCTTGCCGGCCGCGTAGGTCTTCTCGCGGTATTCGACCGTCAGGGGGAAAAACGGGAGGTTGCTCTGCTTGTCCGTGACCGTGACGGCCGCGAGGACCATCGTGTCGCCAAAACGGACCACCGCGGAGCCCGCGGCCTGCTTGGCCATGCGGCCGGTTTCGATGGAGAGCGTGCGACCCGCGAACGTGCGTTCGATTCGTTGCATCTGCCTGGTTGCGTGAGTGGGCGCCGCGAGCGGAGCCTTCGCCAGGCCCGGGGCGCACGTGAAATGGGGACTGCAAACACAAAACGCGCGGGGCCATGGGCACCCGCGCGAATGATCCTACCGATGCGGCTTAGTGACGGAGGCCAAGGTCGCTGATGACCTTGCGATACCCCTCGACGTCCGAGCGCTTGAGGTACTCGAGCAACCGCTTCCGCTTGCCCACCATCTTGAGCAGCCCGCGGCGACCATGATGGTCCTTGGGGTTCGCCTTGAAATGGCCCGTGAGGTAGTTGATACGATCGGTCAACACCGCCACCTGCACACGCGTCGAACCCGTGTCCGACTCATGCGCCTTGTACTTCCCGATCGTCGCTGCCTTTTCGAAACTCATGTGGTATATTCCTCGCGCGACCCAGTCGCCAGTTCGCTAAGTTGCTGGAAGCATAACAACTTACTGGCCATCACCTAACCTGTAAAGCCGTCCGTACCCGGTGCCTGAGCGCTACCTCGGCAAGAGCCTCGGCAAGTACCGGGTCGAAGAGCTCATCGGCTCGGGCGGCTTCGCGTGGGTCTACCGCGGGTTCGATCCCACCCTGGGAATCCCGGTCGCCCTGAAGGTCCTCAAGCCGCAATTCGCCGGCGACCCCCAGTTCGAGGAACGCTTCCGCCGGGAGGCCTCCACCGCCGCCCGGCTCCGGCACCCCAACATCATCAAGATCTACGAGGTCGGGAAAGACGGCGAGGCGGTCTACTTCGCCATGGATTACCTGCCCTCGGGGCTCGCCAACCGGCTCGAGACCCAGGCCTTCCTCCCCGAGGACGTCGTCATCCGGGTCGGGATCGACGTCGCCAAGGCCATCGGCTTCGCCCACCGCGAGGGGGTGATCCACCGGGACATCAAGGTCGACAACATCATGTTCGACGTCCACGGGAATGCCGTGGTCGCCGACTTCGGGATCGCCCGCGCCACCTCCGGCTACACCCAGCAGACCGGGACCAACATGGTGGTCGGGACCCCCCAGTACTTCGCCCCGGAACAGGCCCGGGCCAAGCCGCTGGACGGCCGGGCCGACGTGTACTCCCTCGGGGTCTCCCTCTACCGAGCGGTCGCCGGTCGCCTCCCGTTCGAGGGGGAAGACTGGTACGAGATCGCCCGGGCCCACGTGGAGACAGATCCACCCCCACCCCGGCAGTTCAACCCGGACATCTCGGCGCCGTTCGAACGCCTGATCCTGCGCTGCCTTGCCAAGCACCCGGACGACCGCCCGGCGACCGGTGAGCAGCTCGCCGACGAGTTGGCCGCGATCCTGGCG
>JAEUJK010000492.1 GCA_016794735.1 Gemmatimonadota bacterium
ACCGCACGCATCGTCGCCACGTCCGCGGGGCGCGAGAGGTCCATGAACGGACGCACGTGCATGCAGCCTGCGGAGGCATGACCGTAGAAGCCGGCCTCGAGGTGGTGGGCGCGCAGGATCGCGGCGAAGCGCTCGCAATACTCCACGAGGCGCGAGGGATCGACGGCGGTGTCCTCCACGAAGGCAATGGACCGCTTGCCACCCTGGCCCGCGGCGAGGAGGAGCCCTTGTCCCGAGGCACGCAGGTCGCGAAACCGCTTGAGCATCGCGGCGGTGTCGGCGCGAATCGTGGCGTAGGCGTGGCCGTTCGACTTCCAGCGCTGCGTGAGTTGATCGGCATGGGCTGCTGCCTCGGCCAACGTGTCGCCCGTGAACTCCACGAAGAGCAGCGCCCCGGGTTCACCGTCGAGGAAGGAGACCACCTCGCGGTGCACCGGTGAGCGCCGCGAGAGATCGAGGATGAACCGGTCGACCAGTTCGATCGCTGCAGCGTCACACGCCTGGGCGTCGTCGGTGGCCGCAATCGCCGCGGACACGGAATGGAAATGCCCGGCGATGGCCACCACATGGCGTGGCGTCGGTACGAGGCGAACCGTCGCCTCGGTGACAATGGCCAACGTCCCTTCGGAGCCCACGACGAGGTTCGCGAGGTTGAATGCCCCGCGGTCCGGGAGCAAGCGCTCGAGCCGGTAGCCGCCGCTGCGACGCCAAAAGGCCGGTGTATCGCGTCGGATCGCCGCGTCGTGGCGCGAGACGAGCGCCGGGATCTCCCGATAGAGCGTCGCCTCGAGCCCCGTCCCCCGGGCGCGCGTCGCGATGTCCGCGTCGGCCACGGGACCCAGGTGCGCGCGCGTGCCGTCCGACAGGACCACGTCGAGCGACTCCACGTGATCGATCGTCATCCCGTACCGTGCGGAACGCATGCCGCAGGAGTTGTTGCCGATCATCCCGCCTAACGTGGCCCGGTTGGCGGTGCTGGTGTCGGGGGCGAACATGAGGCCGAGGTGCGCCACGCCACGGTTGAGGTCGTCTTGCACCAACCCTGGTTGCACGCGCGCCGTCTGCGCCGCGGGATCCACCGCCAGCAGGGCGTGCATGTGGCGGGAGAAGTCGAGCACCACCGCCTCGGCGACCGTCTGTCCCGCGAGTGAGGTGCCCGCGCCACGGGGCAGGATGGGCACTCCGTGAGCGGCGGCCACCTGCACGGCGGCTACGACGTCGTCCGCATCCAATGGAAAGGCCACCGCGAGCGGCTCAATGCGGTAGATGCTCGCATCGGACGCGTATTGGTGACGCGCCACCTGGTCCACCCGCACTTCGCCGCGCAGGGCACGGCGGAGTGAGTCACCCAACGCGGGGGAATGCATGTTGCGGTATGCGGGTGGAGAGGGCGCGGTTGCTGCGGGCAGCGGAAGGGTGTAGCGTGGGACGTCTTGTCGGGAGGGGGAGCGATGGCGCCGGAACCACAGTCACTGACATGGACCTCCGATCGTGCCGTGCTGCTGGTGCACGGGATCGGGAATGCGCAGCCGGGGGACTACAAGGAGCTCAAGGCCGGGGTGGAGGCGGCGCTCGGCCCCGGGGCCGCGGACACGGCGATCTACCAGCTCTTCTACGACCAGGTCAACGACTGGTTCGCCGCAAAGTCGCAGCTCGGCACCTTGCTGACGCAGGCGATCTCCGCGCTGTCGGGCAAGATCGCCGATCCCGACGTGGGCGACTCGATCGCCGACACCATCGGCGACGTGTTGTGGCCGGTGCTCGTCGCCGATGCCCGCGCGGCGGTCCGCGAGGCGTACCTCGCGCAGCTCAAGCAGGTCGTGGCCGACGGCAACGCGGCGGGCATCCGCACGCGTGACCAGAAGCTCACGATCATTTGTCATTCGCTGGGCTGCTTCCACACCTACGAAGTCCTGCACCACGCGGCCGTCACGGCGTCGCACCGCCTGCGTCCGGCCTCCGAGGGGGTGCGGTTTGCCAACGTGGTGTTCATGGCGTCGCCGGTGCAGTTGATCCGCACGGTCGCGGAGGCGATGGGATCACTCGTGCCCAATCGCCGCTGGTTGTACGCGGTGCAGGGGGACACGCTCAGCATTCCCGGCGAGACCACGGTCTCCGGGCGACGGGTGTCCTCGGTCGATCGCTGGGTCTCGATCACCGGCAAGCTGGATCCCGTCGGCGGCTGGTTCTTCCGCAACAAGGCGGAGTGGGCGTCCATGAACATCGAGGGACAGGAGACGTTCATCGATGAGCAGAACGCGTTCAACGTCACCACGCGAAAGGAGTGGGCCGCAGCGCTCAAGCCGGTGATCTCTGGCGGCAAGCCGAAGATCACGCCAACCAACCCACACAGCTGGGAGGTCTACGTGGCCAACCACGCCACCCAGCTGAACGAATGGGTGCTCACATGAGGCCGCGCCTGCTTCTCGCGGTGCTGGCGCTGGCAACGGCAGCGCAGGCACAACCCACGCGATTCGACACCTCCCTCGTGCGACGCGCCACGCTCGGGCAAGTGCTCGACGGTGCGCGCATCGGCGACTCGATCGCCGGGTTCCGCACCAGTGCGCCCGTCGTCGACTCGATCGTGCAGGCGTTATTGCGCCACCTGGACCGCCCCGAACTCCGCGCCCTGCCCCTCCGTGTGCTGGGCGACCATCGCGCCTCGATGAGCGTCGTGGGGCGCAAGGCTCGCCCGGTGGGTTACACGGCCCGCGACACGATTGCCCTCAACCAACTCGCGGAAGTCGTGGGGCAGGAGTATCGCGAGGCGCTGGCGTCCAAGCTGAGTCGTGCGGCCATCGACTCGTTGCTCGATCCGTTCGAGGCGTTCGACATCGTCCGTCGCGCCGCGTCGAAGGACATGAGCCTCGAGAAGTTGCGGCGATTCGAGCGCAAGTACGGACCGGGCACGCCCAAGCTCAACCTCGCCGAGGTGGTGCTCAACTTCGGCGCGCAGTGGTTGCCGGCCTTTCGCCCGAACGACGAAGGATGGCCATCGCGGCACGAGGTGGTGGCGGCCTACGTCCCGACCTACCTCACCATTGCCGACGAGAAGGCGCGAGCGGTCACGGTCATCGAAGTGGGGGTGCGCTCGTACATCTGGAACCCCAGGTGGGGTGGACGCGCCGGTGGTGTGTTGCGTCCGGGCCACGTGTCCTTCGGTGCCGCCCTTGCCGGTGAGGCCGACGGGGCCGTGACGAATCCCCTGAAGGGACGCTCGCGCTTCGGGGCGTTCTTCGGCTGGGGCGACGCGAAGGTCGCCTGGGTTGGCGGTCGCGAACCGCGCGTGCTCGTCACGCGACAGGTGCAGTTGGTGCCCTGGGGATTCTAGTTGAAGGGCAAACTGATGAAGCACGGCAGCACGGGGCTTGAGCAGCACGCGTCCCGTGCTGCCCGTACGCTGTTCCCTCTCGTGCTTCGCCGTGGCAGTAGCGTGCGGCGCGCCGCTACCGGCCCACCACCCGCCCTACGCATCCGGGCATCCGCCACGAGCCGATCCGTGTGGAGTAACTCGATGCCCCGGGCTTGAAGTAGTCGCCCACGTACCAGAAGCGACAATCGTCCGGGTCCATGGCCAGCTGCGTGTAGTCCTCCCACCGCAGCGTCGCCTCCTGCGCCGCCGCACCGGTGGCGAGCACCGTCTCCGCGGTGCCTAACGATCCGAGCGGGTCGCGTGGGGACCGGCCGGCCAGGCGCTGGCCCGCATAGTGCGGCGGCCCGCCAAAGGAGTACCCCATCGCGATGTTGCCCGCGCGATCCATCCCCATGCTGCCCATCCAGCGATACGACGGGCTCCCCGAGGGATC
>JAEUJK010000493.1 GCA_016794735.1 Gemmatimonadota bacterium
GCTTCTCGACCACGCGCCACCGGCCGCCGCGACGTTCCACCGTGAGGGTGGCCGCCCCAACCGACTGCGCCCAGTTGCGCGGTTGCTGCAGCATCACGCCGTTGATCGTCGTGTCCGCGACTTCACGGTGTGAGTGCCCGAAGACAATCAGGTCGATCCCGGGCACTCGCATCGCGACATCGGCCGCGACGTTTTCGGGCGGTAGACCACCTGTCGTGTCATACGAGGTCTCGCCGCTCAATCCCGTGTGCATGACCACGGTCACCACGTCCGCGCCACGACGGCGCACGGCCGCCACCTCGCGTCGCACCGCCGTCACCACGTCGGTCATCCGCAACCGTCCCGCGAGGTTCTGGCGGTCCCACACCATCGATCCAGGGGTCGTCGCGCCGACGATCGCCACGCGAATGCCCTCGCGCACCACGATCCGCGACGGCACCACCAGCGGTCGCGCCCGTTCGCGCCCGAGGTGAACGACGTTGGCACCGAGAAACGGGAACGTCGCGTCCTTGAGCGCCTTGCGCAGTGTCGGGATGCCGTAGTTGAACTCGTGGTTCCCGATCGCCGCGGCGTCGTATCGCATCGCGTTCATCGCCGCGATCACCGGATGGACGCCGATGGTGTCCAGGCGAGCGGCCACGTAGCCGAGCGGACTCCCCTGCAGCAGGTCGCCGGCATCCACGAGGATCACGCGACCGGGGTGCGCCGCGCGCACCGAATCGACGACCGTGGCTGCGCGACTCAGCCCCCGCTGCGGCTCCGCGGCGTTGCCGTAATAGTCCCAGGCACGCAGCCGATTGTGCACATCGGTCGTACTGGTCACGACCAGCTCGACCCGACGGGGCGCCTGGGCCCCGAGGGCCGTGGCCGCCACCATCATCCAGGTGAGGAATCGCCCCGACATGAGGGAAAGCTAGGCCCACCCCCAAACGGACGGCACCCTTCGTTGACCCCGGCCCCCTCGTTGGCGAGCCTTCTGTCAGCGGCCCCCCGGCCACCCACACCCCAGCCCCCCGATACATGACCGTTACCGACCCGTCGCTTCTTTTTGTTACGTGGCTGGCTGATTGTGCAACGGCGGGGTGGATGTGATGCAACCGTTGATCATCGGGGTTGCGGGTGGGACCGGATCGGGCAAGTCGACCGTCGCCAGGAAAGTCGCGGAGTCGGTGAGTGGGGCTTCCGTGGCCTTCCTCGAGATGGACGCGTACTACCGCAACTACGCTCACCTCCCTCCGGTCGAGCGGCGGCGCCTCAACTGGGACCACCCGGATCGACTCGATATCGATCACTTCGTGCGGCACCTCGAGGCCCTGAGGCGACGCGAGGCGATCGAGAAACCGGTCTACGATTTCGTCACGCACACCCGGTCTGCGGCGACCGTTGCCGTGGCACCCGCGGACGTGATCGTGACCGACGGGATCCTCCTGTTCGTGGACGAACGCGTGCGCGACGCGTGTGACGTGAAGGTGTACGTGGATGCAGACGCCGACGTGCGGCTGGTCCGCCGGATCCGGCGCGACATGGCCAAGCGTGGACGCCCGCTCAACGAGATCCTCGATCAATACCTCTCCACCGTGCGGCCCATGCACCTGCAGTTCGTCGAACCTGCCAAGCGGTACGCAGACGTCATCATCCCCGATGGCGGTCACAATGCCGTGGCGGTCGACCTGCTGGTGGGCCACATCCAGCGGCGCCTGGCGCCACCCAACGCGTGACGGCTACTCCACAGGTCGGTGAACGCATCCTCGTCGTCGACGACGAGCCGGATATCGTCGCCCTCGTCGCCTTCCACCTGGTGAAGGCGGGCTACCGCGTCTCCACGGCCGGCAGCGGCCCCGACGCCATTGCCCAGGCCCGGCAGGATCGCCCCGCCCTCGTGGTGCTCGACCTCATGTTGCCCGGCATGTCCGGGTTTGAGGTCCTCGAGGCGCTGCGCGCCGAAGAGGAGACCCGCGCCATCGCCGTGCTCATGCTCACGGCCCGGCGCGAGGAACCCGATCGCATCCGCGGGCTCACGTTAGGCGCGGACGACTACCTCACGAAGCCCTTCTCGCCACAGGAACTCGTCCTGCGCGTCGGGGCCATCCTGCGCCGCCTGCAACAGACGCTCCCCGTCTCCTCGGAGACGCTGCGCGTCGGGCCGATCCTCATCGACCGCGCCGCCCATCGCGTGATGGTCGACGGGTCCGGCGAGCTCGAACTCACCCCCACGGAATACCGGCTGCTCCTCACCCTCGCCGAGCGGCGGGGACGCGTCCAGGCGCGTGGGTTGCTCCTGGAGACGGTCTGGGAAGCGGCGCCGGACATCCAGACCCGCACGGTCGACATGCACGTGCAGCGCCTGCGCACCAAGCTCGGGGGCGCCGGCGACATGATCGAAACGGTGCGCGGCTTCGGCTATAGATTGAAGTCGGCGCAACCACGCAGTGCGTGAGGCTTTCGCAGCGACTCCTCGGCGGGTTCCTCTTCATCATCCTCGTGCTCGTCGCGCTGGTCGTCACCAGCGTGGACCGGCGCGTGCGTGAGCGACTCCTCGAGCAAGCGGGCGCCGGCCTGCTCCGCGAGGCGCGCCTGGTCGCCCTCACATCGGTCGCCGACTCCAGCGCCGACTCCCTCGCCAACGAACTCGGGCGCACCCTCGGCCATCGCGTTACCCTCATCGCCGCCGACGGCACCGTGCTCGGCGACTCGGAGTTCGACGGGGCACCGCTGCGCCAGTTGGAGAACCACGGCACCCGGCCGGAAGTGATCTCCGCCATCGCCCACGATACCGGCACCGCGGTACGCCGCTCGGCATCCGCCGGTGACGTGGAGGTGTATGCGGCGGTGCGCGACGCCGGCGGGGTCGCCCGCGTCTCCATGTCGTTTGCCATCCAGAGCCTCGTCGAGTCGCAACTGCGCCGCGACATCTTCACGGCCGCGGCCTTCGCCGCGCTGGCGGC
>JAEUJK010000503.1 GCA_016794735.1 Gemmatimonadota bacterium
CGACGACGCCCGTGCCCGTCGCGCGGAGCCGTTTGCGCTGACGCGCCCCTTCAGCGAGCTGCGTGCCGGCGGTCTCCTCGTGCGCGAACGGTGGGCACGCGTGCTCGGCCTCGAGCCGGGTGGTCGGCTGGGCGCTGCGCATCTCGCCAGCTTTGCCGAGTTTGACTCGCCGCCAGCGTGTGATGGTGCGGGCGCCCTGCCCGCGGGGGCGATCGTCGTCAACGCGCGATGCGCGCCGGCGCTGCACGCGATCCCATCGGGCGTGGGCCGTGTGCGTTGCGATGGTCGCGTGGCGGCCGTGCGGCTGGCCACGGCGACCCCCGCAGCGGTCTTTGCGGATGGTTCGCGCGCGCTGGACGACCTCGTTGCGGACGGTACGGAGCGTGCTGCGGATGGTTGGTGGATGGATCGCCCGTGGGACCTGGTGCGCCACCTTCCGGCGATGCTCGCCGCGGATATCCCGACGCTCGCGGACGGACTTGGCGGGCCACCATCCCATGTGACCGTCATCGGCGACCAGGCGGTGTTCGTTCATCCCACGGCGAAGATCGAGCCGTACGTCGTCTGTGACACCACCGCGGGACCGATCCTGATCCAGGCCGGGGCGTCGATCGCCGCGTTCACCCGTCTCGTCGGCCCCTGTATCATCGGGGCGTCGACGCAGGTGCTCGGTGGTCGCGTGTCGGGGTCGTCCATCGGCGAGCACTGTCGCATCCACGGCGAACTCAGTGCGAGCATCTTCGTCGGGCACGCCAACAAGGGGCATGACGGCTTCGTGGGTCACTCGATCCTCGGGCGCTGGTCGAACCTCGGTGCGGGCACGACCACGAGCAACCTCAAGAACACGTACGGGGCCGTGCAGGCGTGGAGCCCCGATGGGGACCAGGACACCGGCCTGCAATTCCTTGGTAGTCTCATCGGGGACCATGCCAAGACCGCGATCGGCACGCGCCTCACGACTGGTGCCGTCGTGGGCGCGGGGGCGAACGTGCTCGAGGCGGGACTCACGCCCAAGGTGATTGCGCCGTTCGCCTTCGGCGACGGCACCTACCGCCTCGACAAGTTCCTCGAGGTTGCCGCCCGCGTAATGTCGCGGCGCCAGGTGACATTGTCCGAGGAACACCGTGCATGCCTCGCCGCGGCGCACGCCGCGCGCTGGACCGTGTGAAGGTCACCGTCCTCGGCAGCGGCTCGAAGGGCAACGCGCTGGTCGTCGAGTGTGAGGACGACCGCATCCTGGTCGACGCCGGCTTCCCCGCTCGCACCCTCGTCGCGCGGCTCCGCGCCGCCCGCATCGCCCCGGAGTCGATCAGTGCGCTGATCCTCACGCACGAGCACAACGACCATGTCGTCGGCGCGCGGGTGGCAGCCAAGCGGTTTGGCTGGACGGTGTACGCGACGGCCGGGACGATCGAGGAAGTGCCGCGCCTCAAGGAGGTGAGCCCCATCCCGATCACCCCGCGCGAGTCGCTCGCCCTCGACACGATGCGCGTCTCGTGCCTGCGGGTGCCGCACGATGGCCTGGATCCGGTCGCCCTGACTGTGGAGAGCCGGGCGACCGGGGCGCGCCTCGGCGTCGCGTACGACATCGGCCACGTGACCCCGACGCTGGAGCACGCGCTCCAGGACCTCGATGCCCTGGTGCTCGAGAGCAACCATGACACGGACATGCTGCGGTACGGGCCGTACCCGCCGTCGCTCAAACGCCGCATTGCAGGCGGGCGCGGTCACCTGAGCAACGAGGCCGCGGCGCGCCTCGCGGCGTCGGTCGCCCATCGCGGGTTGCGACACGTCGTGCTGGCCCACCTCAGCGAGCAGAACAACGCACCGGACGTGGCCCGGCGCACGGTGGGGATCGCCCTGCGCCGAACGCCATACGACGGGACCCTCACGGTCGCGTCGCAGGATGGCGTCGTGCGGTTTGGCGTCGCCCGCGCGCCGCGCGTGGAGCAGATCGACCTGTTCTAGCCCAGGGGGTTCTCCCACCCCCGGCGTTCCAGCAGGAACGGGACGCGGGCGTCGTACGTGTGGTGCGCGCGCACGAACGCCTCGCCTTGTGCCCGCACCCTGGCGCGCAAACCCGGGTCGCCCATCAAGGCCTGGACGCGCGCGATGCAGTCGTCGACATCGCGATACCAGAAGCAGTGTTCGGCGTCGCGCAGCATGTCGCGGATGCCGGGTGCATCCGGGCCGAGGTATAAGCCACCGGCGAGGATCACCATCCACATGCGATCCGACGCGTAGGTGGTCGCGCCCCCGGCGCGCGCGGGCAGGATACCTAACGAGAAATCGGCGCTGGCGCAGGCCGTCGCAAAGGCGGCGCCCTCCACGGGCCCCCCGCTCCAGGTGAGGTCGTGCTGCCACGTCTCCCACCCCGGTCCATACACCCGCGTCGGTACGGCGCGGCTCAGGGTGCGAAGGAACTCGGCTCGCGTGGGATCGTAGCCGGCGCCGATGAAGGCGACACGTGCCGCCATGCGCGGGTCCGCGGTGCCCGGGACGATCTCACGCGCCCCGGCCGCCGGGAGGAAGGCCGCGGGAAGGCCCAACGCCTTCCATTCAGGAACGAACCCGGTGACGAAGAAGGTCTCCGAGAGCCGACCGATCGCCGCGATGTGTGCGACCTCGGGGTGATGGAGGTCGGCATACCACTGCGGGTCGTGGTACCACATCGCGTTGGGGCGCCCGCGGATCACCTCCGAGACGGTCTCCTCGCGGAGCCTGAGGCACTTCGACAGGAAGACGAAGTCCGGGGCAAAGCGACGCGCCAGGCGCCGGATCCTGAGCTGCGTCAGGCGGTGGCCAACCAGCCGCGCGGACCGGCGGTCATCAAAGAGGACCGTCGTGTGCCCGGCTCGCTCCATCGCGCGCTGGACCGCGCGCTCCATGCGCCAGGGATGGCGAGCGCCAATGAGGAGGACTCTCACGGCCCCCGACCAGCCGGCTGGTTCGGCCCGGCCGCCCCCCCAACCATGAAATCCATCCAGAATATGAATACGGCCTGATCAGTCATCTAAAATGTTGCTTTGTCAGGTTCCTGTAATAGTGTTCACCCTTTCCGTCCCGGCGTGCCGTCGCTCCGGGCGCTTCCCTCGACCATCCCATGAGCAACACCCCATCCGAAGGCCTCGACGCACCTAGTGCAAGCTGGACACCGTCGTTTCGCGAGGCGTGGAAGTCCGACGTCGGGGCATCCGTCGTGGTCTTCCTTGTCGCCCTGCCCCTTTGCCTTGGCATCGCGC
>JAEUJK010000530.1 GCA_016794735.1 Gemmatimonadota bacterium
GATCATCGGCGTGATGCCGCCCGCGTTCCGCGTGCCCGAGGCAGGCACGCAGGCCTGGCTGCCGATGGTCCTGAACCCGGCAGCAATCCATGGCAGCGGGTTTGGCACGACGATGGTCGCTCGCCTCAAGGATGGCGTGACCCTCGCCGGCGCACTCGCCGACGTCGATCGGGCGTTCAAGCGTTATCCGGAGCTGTATCCCACGCTGGACGATGGGATCGTGACCGCCACGGTGATCTCCGGCTCGGGCATGCACCCGATGGTGAAGGGGCTGCACGACGAGATCGTGGGTGACTTCCGGTCACTCATCTGGATCGCGTCGGCAGCGGCGTTGCTCGTCCTCCTGGTCGCCGGGCTCAACGTCACCAACCTCTTCGTCGTGCGTGGTGAGGCCCGGCGTCGCGAGCTGACGCTGCGGTCGGCGCTGGGCGCAGCCCGCGGTCGCGTAGTCGCGCACTTCCTGTCGGAAACGCTGATTCTTGCGGGTGTGGGAACGGGGATCGGCGTCGCCCTCGCGTGGGGCGGCGTGCGCATGCTGCGTCGTTTTGGTCCCGTCGAGTTGCCGCGGCTCACCGAGGTCTCCATCGATGCGATGACGGTGCTGGTTGCCATTGGCGCCGGGCTGCTCATCTCCATCGGAGCGACGGTGTTGCCCGCCTGGCGGCAAGGTCGCGTCGCGCTCACGCAGGGGCTCCGCGAGGGTGGACGTTCCGGCACGGCGAGTCGTGGCGGGCAGCGCTTGCGCGGCCTCATGGTGACCGTGCAGATGGCACTGGCCCTCGTGCTGCTCGGCGCGTCGGGGCTCCTGTTCCGTAGCGCACGCGCGCTCCAGTCCGTGGCACCAGGCTTCGACGGCAGCAATGTCCAGACCTTCCGGGTGATGCTCCCGGACGCCAGGTACGACGAGACCGCACCGCGCGTCCGGTTCCTCGAGCAATTGCGCACCGAGCTGCTCGCGGTGCCTGGCGTGCAGGAAGTCGGCTTCACCTCACGACTGCCGCTGTCTCCCGATGGGTTCAACCTCAATCCGGCCTCTGCCGCCGAGAAGGGCCAGGAGTCCGGCGTCTTGCCGCCGCTCGTGAGTTACGTGCGCGCCAACTACAGCTACTTCGCCACGATGTCGATCCCGCTCATTGCGGGCCAATTGTTCGACACGTCGCCGGAACGGCAGTCTCCATACGAAGTCATCATCAGTCGCCGCGTGGCGCGTGAGCAGTGGGGTGATACGACGGGGACGCGTGCCCTCGGCCGTGAACTGCGATCCGCCACTGGCGCCCTGTACCGGGTCATCGGCGTGGTGGGCGACATCAGGGACAGCTCGCTCACCTTGCCCCCGTCAGCGGTGGTGTACCTGCCCGTGGCATCCAACGCGGAGACGGGTCCGGACAGCGAAAACGTAGGCACCGGGGAGATGAGCTTCGCGATCCGCACCACCAACGATCCCGCGATCATGGCGCCCGCCGCGTCGCGCGCGCTCGCCAGCGTCGATCCATCGCTGCCGTTGTTCCGCTACCAGGCGATGGCGCGTTTCCTCGAGCGATCGTACGCCGACGTGACGTTCCTGCTCGGCATCCTCGCCGTCGCGGCCGCGGTCACCCTGGTCCTCGGCGCGGTGGGGCTCTACGGCGTGATCGCCTATGTGGTGGCGCTTCGCCGGCGAGAGTTCGGGGTGCGGCTCGCGCTGGGCGCCACCCCACGCAGCGTCGGTCGCCTGGTGGCGCGGCAGGGCGTGGTCCTCGGCGTCACCGGGGTCACGGCGGGATTGGCCCTCCTCCTCCCCGGGGCGCGCGTCCTTGGGGCCCTCCTGCACGGCGTGACCCCGTGGGATCCCCTCACGCTCGTCGTGGTGGTGCTCTCCATGCTGGCCATCGCAGCACTGGCCAGTTGGGGTCCCGCGCGGCGGGCGGCGCAACTCGACCCGGTCGATGCCATCCGGTCCGAGTGAGCGCCGCCGCCTAACGCGACAGCCAGTGCGCGACCTTCAGGAGTAACGTGTTGTTGGGGCGTTGGCGGAACAAGGCGTCGTAGTCGTCCCGAATGGCGTGCGGCTCAGCGCGTTCGTCCGCCCCGTCCCGCCCCTGGCTCCACACCACGAACAGGGTGGAGCCGGGGAGGTACTCCCAGCGCCACACCGCGTTGGTGCGCAATTGCAGCACCCGGAACGCGAGCGGGACGTCGGCCGGCGGTACGAAAGGGCGGAACCGATCCGCATAGGCGTCTGCCTCCGGGCGGTCGCTCAGCTCGCGTACCTGGTCGTAGCGACCCGTCGCCACGAAGGGCTGTCCATAGAACTCGAAGGTGAGGTCCGGGGTGACGGTGTAGTTGACGCGCAGCGACGCCGAGATCGTGCGGTGCGTGAGGCGCGCGAACGTGTGGTGGAGCGCACCACCGCTCACGAAGTTGCCCAGCCATTGGGTCTGGTCCGTGCCGCGCGTGAACCCGGTGGACACATTGAGCTGCAGTCGCGTCGACGGCCGGATGGCGACATACGGTGACACGCTCACGCGCTCCGTCTGTCCCTCGTCGGTGTATGCCAGGTTGCCGAACATCCCGCCCGACACGACGCGCCGGGCATCGGTGTTGAACCCGGCCCAGGGGAAGAACCCGGGCGAGTACCGGAGGAGTGGCCCGCCGCGCGTGCAGCGGTCGCACATGGATCCACCCAGTCGGCCGAACGTGCCGCCCAGATGCAGGTCCCAGTTGTTGTTGAGCCCCATGTGCCCGTTGGCGTTCCACGAATGCTCGAGCCGATCGCCACTCGTGTTCCAGTGCTGCGCATGGTTGGCGTTGAGTTGGGCCCAGCGGTAGATCCCGCGACCCTGGCGAAACGACAATGCCGCCCACGTGCTCCAGTCCAGGATGTCGGCGCGCCGCAGGAACCCCACGTCGTTGACGTCGAACCCCGCCGACTGGCGCAGGAGGCTCGTCTCGAAACGGGTGATGCCCCCAGCGTACTTGCCCAGCTTGACCTGCGCCATGTGGCCGCTGAGCGATCCGCGCGTGGTGTCCACCGCGAGGTCATCGTCCGGCTGCTGGAAGAAGTGCACGCCGTTGCGTTGCGTCCGGCTGATCGCCTGCGGGCTACCCTCGATGCGTGAGGCCGCCACCTGGGCATTGAACTCGAAGCGCCGCTCCGAGAACCGATGCCGCCACGCGAGGCCACCGGCCGTCGCGTCTTCGTGAAGGTAGGGCCGCGTCGCCGGATCGAGCGATCGATCGACGCGCGTCAGGATCGCACTCACGCTCCCTTCACCGCCCCGGTAGTCCTGCCGCGCCGAGGCGATCGTATAGTTGCTGCGTGGCTCGACCGTCATCTCGTTGGCACCGCCCACGCGCCCGGTCACGGCGTCCAGCACGCCGAACGAGAGCCCGCCGGCCGTCCGCCCCGTGATCTTTGCCGCCGCGGCGATGGGAGTGGCATTCGACGTCGACGCATCGCCATACAGGCCGAGCAGCCCCGGCGAGCGACCGATGCGCCGCGAGTAGAACAGCCCTTCGTTCGTGTCGCAGTCCACCACGATGTAGCAGTTCAGGCGGAACTGGTACAGCGAGGTGCCTTCCAGGAAGAACGGTCGACGTTCCGAGAAGAACTGCTCGAACGCCGTGAGGTTCACGACCGATGGATCGGCTTCCACCTGGCCGAAGTCCGGATTCACCGTGGCATCGACCGTCACGTTGGAGGTGAGCCCGAGCTTGAGGTCGCCGCCGATCGTGGTTTCATGGCCGCGCGCGAAGGCACTCCCCGACGGCACGTGTACACTCCGCGTGACCACGTACGGGACGGCCTCGAGGTTGCGCACCGGGGCGAGGCCATCGAGCCCGGCGAGCTCGCCCAGCTGCGAGGCCAGGCCGGCCCGGTCCGGGCGGTACGATGGCCAGCTCGATCGCTCGAGCCGACGCTCGAGGTCGCGCCAGATCCCGAACCCGAACACCGGGTTTCGCCCCGACTGAAACCGCAGCTGGGAGAAGGGGATGCGAAACTCGGCCGTCCATCCTAACGAGTCGACGGCCGTCGCCACGTCCCACACGCCGTTCCATGTGTCGTCCTCGTCGGAGTCATTGGCGATCGAGTAGTCCCGCTTGACGCCGTCGGGGTTCACGGCGAACTGGTATCCCGAGCGTCGATCGCCGTACGAGTCGATGATCACCTTGACCTGGTCGCTCGGCCCCCGCACGTCGCGGCGCGCGAGCGCGTGCATCACCGAGTCCGGGTGGTCGTCGAACATGCGCACGAACACGAACAGGTGATCCTGGTCGTGCGTCACGCGAAACTCGGTATCGAAGGCCGGGGCGGTGTCTACGCGCGGCTGGAACTGGAGAAAGCCACGCATCGGGCGTGCTTCACGCCACGCCGGATCCGCATCGCGACCATCGAGGACCGGCGGTGTCGACACTCGCGTCGAGACGGCACGCTGTCGCGCCGCCTGGGGATCCTGGGCGAGCAGCGGCGCGGCGATCGCCGCGCACATCAACCATCTGGGCATCATGGGCAAGGCACCGCCTGGGGGCGTCCGGTAGACACCGGCGCCCCGCAAAGGGTTTGA
>JAEUJK010000548.1 GCA_016794735.1 Gemmatimonadota bacterium
TGGAACTGGGATTCGACCGGGCGGCGGGGTTTGCCGCCCGGCTGCGTCACGCGGGACTGCGGGGCACCGCGCGCGTGGCCCTCACGCGCAACCGCTCCGTCTACGTAAGCTGGCGTGGTGATGCCCTGCGCGTGCACGAAGCGTTTGTCGACGCCCCCGACGAGGTGCTGCAGGCGATCGTGATGTTCGTGCAGGGCCGCGGGGCGGCGCGTCGCGTCGCCCGCAAGATGATCCTCGAGTACCCGGTCCCACGCGCGGCGGTGCGTCCGCGCCGACCGGAAGCCACACATCCCGACGATCGCGCGTTGTGCGACCGGCTCACCGCGGAACACGGGCGGCTGAACGCCGAGCGGTTTGGTGGAGAACTCAAGCCGCTCAAGGTGCGCGTGTCGCGTCGCATGCGTTCACGGCTCGGGCACTACGCGCTGGCGGCCTCTCACGGAACGGCGGAGATCGTGATCAGTCGTCGGCACGTGCGGCGCCACGGATGGGACGAAGTGCTCGATACGCTGCTGCACGAGATGGTGCACCAATGGCAGGAGGAGCAGGGGCTGCCGGTGGATCATCGCGCGGGTTTTCGTGCGAAGGCGCGGCAGGTGGGCGCCGTCGCGCGGGCCAGGCGGCCCGTGGGTGCCTGACGACGCGGCAGCCCTTTCCGCGGGTCGTAGGGAACGCGAAGTTACCCGCCCTATGCGACTGCTGCGTTTGACTGGGGCCCTTGCCCTCCTTGCTGGTGCCATGTGGGTCGGCCTTCGCGGCGTGGGGCCGCTGCCACCGCTTGGTCCACTCCTCGACCCGGTGCGTGGCGCCTGGGGTGCCGTCGCCACGACGGAACTCGCACCCAGTGCCACGGCCGCGATCCCGGGACTCGGCGCGAGCGTCGAGGTGCGATACGACGTGCGCGGGGTACCGCACATCTTTGCCTCGCGGGAAGAGGACGCGATCCGCGCGCTCGGCTACGTGGTGGCCCGCGACCGGCTCTTCCAGCTCGACCTGCAGGCACGCGCCGGGGCAGGCACGCTCACCGAACTGCTCGGCGCGCGGGCGGCACCACTCGACAGCGTGGCGCGGCACCTCGGCATGGCGCGGGCCGTGGCCCTCGCGTGGGACGCGCTGCCGCCGGAGGGGGTCGCACGGCGCCATGCGGAAGCGTACGCCGCGGGCGTGAACACCTACATCGAGACAGTAGACGACGCCGCGTTGCCGGTGGAGTACAAGTTGCTCGGCGTGCGGCCGGTGCGTTGGTCTCCGCGCAACGTGCTGCACCTCGCGGCGCGGATGGCCTGGACGTTGAGTTATGCCCCCAACGAGCGGGAGCGACTGGCGGCCGAGGGCTTGGTGGGTCGCGCGGCGGCCGGGGCGCTGTTCCCGGTGGTGAGCCCGATCCAGGAGCCGATCCAGCCGAACGGGCGCACGGTCCCGAGCATGGACACGCTGCCGCTGCCCGGGCCCGGTGCGCCGGACTCGCTTGCGGTGGCACTCGGCCGTGTGTTGCCGCGGTCCCCGACGGCGGGGAACGATGCGTGGGGCACGCGGATCTTCGCGTCCAACAACTGGGCCGTGGCCCCGTCGCGTTCGCGCAGCGGCAAGGCGTTGTTGGCCGGCGATCCGCACCTCGAGCTGACGCTGCCCAGCATCTGGTACGAGGCGCACCTGGTGGTGCCGGGGCAACTCGACATCTATGGCGTGACGATCCCCGGATCGTCCGGGATGCTCATCGGCTTCACGCGCGACCTCGCGTGGTCGCTGACGAACACCGGCGCCGACGTGCTCGACTTCTACCG
>JAEUJK010000266.1 GCA_016794735.1 Gemmatimonadota bacterium
CCGGGCCGGCGGTGCTCGGGGGCCTCAGGTGCCGGCGTTTCCCGGTCCCTCAGCCATGGGCCCCCGCGGGACACGAAAGGCCAGCCGCTCAAAACCCACCGCGGCGATGGCTCCCGTCGCATACATGAGGAGATCCACGAGATCGGCCGTGCGGCCAAACACGGGCATGTCGAGGTACTGCAGGAGTTCGACGGTCACACCAACGAGGAAGATGGCGGTTGCGCGCACGACCGGCCGGCGAAGCGTCGGCACCTCCTCCAGTCCAACCCCAAGCAGCAGGACCAGCGCGAACGGAAGGACGAGATCGATCAGGTAGCCGGTGACGAAGCCGCGCAGTGGACCCTGGTAGTCCGGCCCCGTCACGAGATGCAGCGCCGCCGCGATCAGGCAGATGGCGACAACAACCGGCTTACGTCTCACAGCTCCATCGATGCAGCGCCGCTGCATGATATCGATCGATCAACCAGCGCTCTCCATCCCGGACGAACACGATCGTCTCGAGGAAGTCCGCCTGACACGCCTTCTCGTCCTTCCCGCGCGACGTTTCATGGTTCTTCAGCGTCGTCCATGCCACATCGCCCACGATGCGGGTCCGCCAATCACTGAAGGCGTACGTCCACTTCGCTTCCGTGCCACCCGCCTTCAGCCTGGCGACCAGCTCTGCACCGGAGAGCGGAAGGGTGTCTTCCAGGAGCAGGAACTGCGGCGTGAGCTGCGCGACGATTCCGGCGGAGTCGCCCGCCTGCATGGCCTGATACCACTTGTCGAGCGTTCCGTGCATCGCCGCCGAGTCGGCCGCCGCATTGGTCGGCGCACGGAGCGCCGCTGCACCCTGCGTCGCACCCGTGTCGCCGGGGGGATCCTGCGAGGAGCACGCGGCAGCGGCCAGGAGGGCAACTGTGCAGAGACGCATACACTCCATTCGTCGATGGTGATCGGGCCGCGCGTTTCGCCGCACCGGATCCGTAGAATGCGCGCCAACGATCATCGCCAGCAAGCCTCGCCAGGCAGCACGCGCAGGCATCATCCCCGGGCGGCGCGACGTCGACGATGCGCGCGCCGCTTGGCATCGTGCTGACAAGGGCGCACGGCATTGGGAACGCTCGACGACCTCGCGTGGTGACGGAGCGAGTCACTTCGCGGCGTGCACAACGGAATCGGTGCTTTCCGGCCAGCGGAACACTCCTCCAGTAGCGACCCCCGCTGTGGCACCCGTGGCGCGGAGGGCGAGCGCGTCGACGATGCGCATCACGCCTCATTTCCCCCTGCGCCATCCAGGGACAAGTACGAGCAGGAGAATCCCGCACACGCCGATGCCGAGCACAGGCCACACGCTGCGAACCTCGGCGGGGATCGTGAGGACATCTGGCAGGCCCGTCTGCCAGAAGACCCACTCCGCACCCAGCTGTGATGCCAAGGTCTTGCTCCCTGTCGCCAGGACGATAATCGCGTCCTGAGTGTCCGGGTTGATCCGGACGGTGGCGCTGATCGCAGGATCATTGACCCCGTCGTGGCCGAAGACCGCGTCGCCCCGTTCTGTCGGCGCGTAGAGCACGGTACCCAGCCCCCACAAGTCGACACCCATCGTCTTTGCCTCGGCGCGGCGCATCGAGGCCAGCGTCGCGGGCGTGAGCAGGCTTCCCGGACCGGGGCGGAGGTGGGCGAGCACAAACTTGACCATCTCGCCGGCTGACGCCGTGAATCCAGTGGCGGCTCGTGAGGCATACCGGTAGATCGGCGCCGGGCGACCGTCGGCATCGTATGACCCGGCTGTGTTTTGCATGGCGGAGAGATCGGCGTACCCCGATCGGGTCATCCCCAGTGGCTGGAGGATCTCGCGAATCACAAAGCTCTCGAAGGACTCGCCCGCGAGTTCTTCGACCAACAACTCCAACAACAGGTACCCTCCGCCCGAGTACCTGAACTCGGTTCCGGGGGCGATGCCCACGGCGATCCGTGACACCGCACCCGCCGCCGACCGGGGTGCGCTCAATGCCTCCTCCAGCGTCGGCAGTGTCTCATCGCGTCGATAGTCGCCAAAGCCCAAGTCGTCGGTCAGCCCGGCCATGTGACTCAGGAGTCGCCGCGCAGTGACATCCTGCGAGCGGAACGAATCGACGGGCAGGTGCCACCGGGTGAGGTACCTCTCGACGGGCTGGTCGAGGTCGAGCTTGCCCTGCTCCGCGAGCTTCATCACCGCGTGCGCGGTAATCCACTTGCTCAAGGACGCAGTCGCAAAGACCGTGTTGGCATCGATCGCCCCTGCATGTGCTGAGTAGTGCTCGGCGGCGATGGCGCCGTTCTCGATCAAGACGAGGGCGGTGTTGGCCCGATTGGCGTCGTCGACGAGCGGGATGGCAGCCTGCATGAAGGCGCGCGGATCCTCCGGGGGAGCCAAGGGACGCCGCCACCAGCCATACAACGTGCCCGCTACGACCACCGTGGTCCACGCGATGATCAGCACCACCGCCACGCCAGCGCGCTTCAGCATCTTGATCCCCATGCTTCGTGCATCAGGTCGGCACTCCTGCCGGTCGGGTCCTGCGCACACGTCGGAGCGCCCAGATCGAGTTGCAGCCGATCGTGACTGTCACCGCAAACTGCACCACGAACAGCTTCACGATTTCCAGCTGCGCATGATGAACTGCTCGTGCACGACGCCGACGACAAGTTGCGTTACCCCCCGCCGATCGCCAACCACGCCGCCACCCGTGTCGGGCATTGAGCTCGGGTGTTCAACCGTGCACCGGTTACGGCGACGGGTCGACTACTGGCCGCTCGAAGCACAGGGCGTCCGGGAGGAGCCCTGGCCGGTAGTGGGGGATCGGCACGAAGCCAAACCGCCGGTAGAGTGCTTGCGCCTCGAGGAGCTCTGGCGCGGTGTCCAGGCGCATCCGCTCCAACCCCATCGCCGCCGCCCGCGCCAGGAGCGCGCGCAGGAGCGCGGCCCCAACTCCCCGTCCACGCGCCGCCGGGCGGACGTACATCCGCTTGATCTCGCCCACTCCCGGCTCCAACGTGACGAGGCCGCCACACCCCATCGCCGCATCACCGTCGATCGCGAGCAACAAGGCCCCATGTGGCTGTACGAAGGGCTCCGGCAGCGCGGCGATGTCCGCATGCATGGTGAGCCAGCGGCCCGTGGTGTGGGGGAGCGCCGCGTACTCCGTCATCAGCATGCGCGCGGCCTCGACATGGTCCGTGGATGCGTCGTCAGCAACCGCCACGATCGAGGTCATACCGGCCTCACGGGCGCAGCGAGCAGGGCACGGACGCGCCGCAGGTGGTGAGCAGCGTGCAGCCGGTCGATGCAGTCCGCGAGCATCCCCGCCGATGCCCGCCCTGGAAGGTCCGCTGAGACCCGGGTGGCCGCTCCAATGCGTTCACTCTCCGATGCTCCAGTTGTCCCGCCTAACGACGCACACTCAGGGAGCCTGCGGGCCACTGCCCTCAGGGCCCCGTCGTGCCACGCGGCGATACCCAGCCGCGAGACGAATCAGCTCACGATGCACGAGCACCTGGCCGTTGGTCACCTCGCCGCGGGCGGTGACCTCCAGTATCGCCTCGCCGATCGAGTTGGCCTCGATGCTGATCTTGGTTGGCAGGAAGATCGGGTTCGTCAGCCGGTAGCGCGTGCCGAAGTCGGCGTTGCCTTCCACGGGCGCCACCCCGGCCGGCCGATAGGACACCACCGTCACC